>JBMLPC010000020.1:0-9545 GCA_049242305.1 Aquiluna sp.
GGAAAGCCCTCTAACCTCTCATAGAGCAGGCCCTTGGGGTTAAATACCTCACCGTGACGAACGAAGTGGAGGCGGGCTGGCATAACCCAAGTTTACCTTCGCTAAACTTTCCTAATTACCGCTATCAGGCCACTCTCAGAGGAAATTAGATGCTCAATCGCTCACCGATAAGCAAGCTTGCTGCTTCGCAAGATGGGCCAGTGACTATTGCTGGCTGGGTTGAGACCCTCCGAGACCAAAAGCGCATTCAGTTCATCATCATTCGAGATGAGTCTGGCTCTGTGCAGGTGACCTACCCAAGACCAGCCGATGAGGATGCCCTAGCTGACCAGGTGTCTTCCCTCAGTCACGGCAGCTTTGTGATAATCCAAGGCAACCTCAAGCACGATGAGCGCGTGAAGCTAGGTGGAATAGAAATCCTTCTAACCGCCATGGAAATCGTTTCCAGATCACTTCCAGATAGTCCAATTGCCGAGGACACGTCAATTGACAAAAGATTGGACTGGCGATTCCTAGACCTCCGCAGGCCAGAGGTGAACCTGATGATGAAGGTGCAGACAACCATCGAACAGGCTTGGCGAGAGCACTGGTTGGCAAATGATTTTGTTGAAATTCACTCCCCTAAGCTGATGGCCTCGCCGTCTGAATCACACGCCGAACTTTTTAAACTTGAATACTTCGAAACCTTTGCATACCTAGCTCAGTCACCTCAGTTCTACAAGCAGATGGCAATGAGCGCCGGGCTTGGGAAAGTTTTTGAAATTGGTCCGGTTTTCCGAGCCGACCCATCCTTCACCTCTCGCCACGCAACTGAATTTATTTCAGTTGACATGGAGATGAGCTGGATTGAATCACATGAAGATGTAATGAACTTCCAGGAACAGCTGATGGTAAAGGCCATTAGCGCTGTCAAGGAAAAGCATGGCGAGGAAATCAAAAACCTGTATGGCATCGATATCCAGGTTCCCTCAACACCATTTCCAAGAATTCCGCTGGCGCAAGCGCACGAAATTATTGAAGCTCGCGGCTACAAAGTTCCAAGAACCGATGGAGATATGGATCCAGAAGGCGAGCGCAGAATCGCGCAGTATGCGAAGGAAGAACTTGGGCACGACTTCGTATTTCTAACTGACTACCCAAAACACATTCGGCCGTTCTATCACATGCGCAAAGCTGACAACCCAAACCTCACCAACAGCTATGACTTGATTTGGAAGGGTACAGAAATCACCACTGGTGCTCAGCGTGAGCACAGAGTTGAAGTTCTAGAAGCTCAGGCAAAAGACAAAGGTTTAGACCCAGAGGGGCTCTCCTTCTATATCGACTTCTTCCGCTATGGGGCTCCGCCGCATGGTGGATTTGGAATGGGCCTAACCAGAGTCGTAATGCTGCTACTGGATCTTCCAAACATTCGCGAGGCCAGCTTCTTGTTCCGCGGACCAAACCGCTTGCAGCCTTAGTTCGAGTTCTGAATTTCCAGGAACTGATCAACGCCAATCGCCACCAGCGCCCAGGCGATTAGAACTGCCCAGAAGGCCATCCCAATTGTCACAATCAATGATGCCTTCAAAGGTTTCACCCCGGCTGCCACAGAAATAGCGGCTGCGAACTGAGTCCCAATTAGTAGAGGCCCAAGCAGAGCCATTCCGTAAACACCCCATTTATTGAAAGCTTCCTGGGCGCGAACAAATCGCTTTGACTCACCGACCTTGCCCTTAGCCTGTCTTCTCTTCAGCAGCCACGAGCGGATCCGAGAACCTGCGTATGCAAAGAGAAAAATGGTGCTGGCGTTGCCAATAACTGCTGCAACCACAACCAGCGTGGGATCTAAGCCAAAAACGATTCCGGCAGGAACCACCGCAATTGCTTCAAACCAAGGAATGGCTCCTGCAATAAATACACCGATGAGGCCTAACTGTTCTAGGTTCAAGATTTCCTCTCAAACAGTTTCGAAAAGCGCGTTAGTACGGTTTCCATCGGTCCTTTATTTCTAACCTTGAAGTAGAGAACGGACAGAATGGCAAGACCAAGCCAAGTTGCAGCGGCAATCAGGGTTACCTCCGCCACTCCAAGTTTGGCAAACAGGTCAAATCCCCAGGCGGAGAAGATTGTTGCAGCGACGATCGATTCGCCAAGATAAATCGTCAGTGACATCCGGCCAGCAGATGATAAGAGAAGCAGTTTTGCTTTCTGTGCAATCTTCCAAAGCAGAGCAACGTAGGCAGCCGATAGCAGCGGTGCTCCCAGCAAGTTGATGAACAGTGAGATCAGATAAATACCAATGCTGTCAGCAGCGATGGCATTTGAAAGGAAGAGCCAGGCAGACAGAGCCTGCACTGGTAGCCCGACCAAGAATCCCCACAGGATTAGCTTGTTCAAAAGCTTTGGGTTAGTTGAAACCAAGCCATTCTTTCTTGCGACCAACACCCCAACGAGGAAAGCAATAAACACCAGCGGCCCTTGCAGCAAAATGCCGTTCGGCGCAGCAAATGCCCACACCTCAAGTCGAGGGCCGACGGTATCTAAGAATGATCCCGACTGCAAAGCTTCATTCAGCATCGGCGAGAAAGTCTCTCCCGGCAAAGACTTGCCCTTCGAGCTCAGTAACGCCTCTCCCACATATACCAAAGCACCGAGAGCCAGGTAGACAACTGTTATTCCAATGTATAGACCGGTAGCCCAGCGTCTAATCGTTTTGTCACTGCGGAAGTAAAGAGCTAGTAGCAAAAGCCCGAACAAACCGTAAAGAAACAGAATGTCGCCGTGGAAAAAGAATGTGAAATGCAGGATGCCAAGAATTATCAATCCGATTGAGCGTCCAATCCAGCGTCTGCGATTCTCTCTTTCCCCCCTAATGACATAGTGAGCCGAATAGCCAAATAGGAAAGAGAAGACGATGTAGAACTTTGCCTGAAAGAAGGTCATGACAATGAAAGCCGCTGCAAAATTTGAGGACTGAGTAAGGTCTGCCCCCTCAAAAGACAACAAAGCGTCGATTGATAACAGCGGGATGTTCACTAAGGCGATGCCGAATAGCGCAAACCCCCTGAGTATGTCCGGGAATGCGTCGCGAACGTTGGTATTTGTCATTTCGGTTTTCTCTCTCTTTTTATTTCAAGGGCAAGCATCGCCATGGAAGGAAGCATGAAGCTGTAGCCGAAGATCAACCAGAACAGGGCCTGAACCTGGGGCCAGGTGAAGGAGAGCTGATAATTGAATCCATCTGAAGCAGAATCAAAATCGACGACTATGGCATAAACCAGAAGTGCCGTCACTGCTCCAAATGCAATAGCCGACAGCCAGCGATAAGCAACTACGTAACTTTGATCACGCTTTTTCAAAAGCATTTCATCCAGTGCCTCGTCTGGAGCATCTGAGACAAGTCGAACAGATTGTCTGAGCAGGAACCAAAAGACCAAGACCAACAGGATGTGAATAAGGATGAAAGAAGCCCAGACATTATCGCCGACCTGCAGCAGAAGGATTGTTCCTGCAATCAGTGAGACATTGGAGGCAATTAGCAAAAACCGCTTTGCCCCTAAAGACCTAAGCCCATCCCATTTGGTGTCGTTAAGTTGTTTTTCAACCGACTTGACTGATGCCGTGTTCCATAGAACGCCATCACTTGAAAAGTCACCCTTAAAAGCTTGTATGTAGGCCTTCGTGAGTCCCCTGGCCTTTAGATAAAGAATGAAAATTGGCAGTTCAATGAGAACTGTGACAATTAGTGTGTAGACAAACCAATTTAGCTCAAATGTAAAGAGCCGGAATGTTGGGTCCGAAGTCCAAAACAAAATTGCTGATATTCCAATTGGGACCGACGAAACAACCACATCAACCCATGCCATCAGCTTGATGTTGTTCCCGATGTACTTTGGATATAGCCACAAATAGGCAACTGCAAGTGTGGCTAGAACATAAAAGACGACTAAAAGCTCATTCATTAGTTTTCCTCTTCAAGCCAGAAGATCTCTTCGACATTGGCCCCTAAAACCGACGCGATTCGCAACGCCAACACAAGTGAAGGCGAATACTCACCACGTTCGATGTATCCGATTGTTTGGTAGTGAACTCCGACCTGATCGGCAAGTTCCTGCCTACTCAAGCCAGCTTGGGTGCGGAAGTCTTCGACGCGGTTGGCTACCTGGTCTTCGTCTGCTTTTGGTTTGCGACCCATAGTTGTAGTATAAATGCTATGTAGTAATAATGCAACAACCTAGTAAAGGAGATTTTTTAGAGATTTTGCAGCTTGGCCAAAACTCTTTCAATGTCGATTCGAAAGAAACTAACCTGCTCACCATTGAGCAGCAATACCGGTACCTCTTCTGAATACTTGCTAATAAGTTCGGAGTCTGAATCGACATCTAATACGTCAACCGTGTATGGCTTATCGGGATGAAGTTCCGTAAAGCGGGCTAGGAGCCTCGCCAAATCATTGCTCGCTTCATCGCAAAGATGGCAACCTTGCCTTGTAATAAGTGTTAGGTGTGCGGTGATAGCCATGTTTCAAGATTAGGCGATATCCATAGCCAATAGACTTAGCCGGTGCCAGAGACCGCCTCCAATAAGAAGGTTGCAGCCTTCTTTGATGTCGATAACACGCTTGTGCGTGGATCGGTTTCAATTCTGTTTGGAAAGGTGGCATTTGCTGGCGGAAACATTAAGCGCCGAGATATCTGGCGTTTTATGTGGGAACACCTTCGATTTATTCGTCGCGGTGAAAAAAATTCAAAGATGGCCAACATTAAAGATCGAGCGCTCTCTCTCACTAAAGGCCATTCAGTCGCTGAGCTCAGAGGGCTAATTGATCAGGTTTATGCTTCAGAAATCAAACCAAGACTTTGGCCAAGAAGCGTTGAAATGTTGAAGTATCACCTGGCGCAGGGTCATGAGGTTTGGTTAGTATCTGCTGCACCCGTTGAATTGGTAGAAGCGATTGCAAAAGACTTGGGCGCCAATGGTGCTCTTGGCACGTTAGTTGGTCACGACGGAGATGTTCTTACTGGTGAGCTGGTAGGGGACCCGTTGCACGGAAAGACCAAACTAAAGGCTGTCGAAAAACTTGCCAGTGAGCGAGGCATTGACTTGAGCGAGTCTTATGGTTATTCAGATTCGACTAACGACCTGCCACTGTTGACTGCGGTCGGTCACCCGGTCGCCGTAAACCCGGATCCACAACTTCGACGCTATGCCGCCGCTGCTGGTTGGGAAATTTTGAGTCAGCACCGAAGCGAACTCAAGACAAAGTAAAAACCCGCCACTCGGACGGGTTCTGACTACTTCTTGTTTCGACGTTGGTGTCGAGTCTTGCGAAGAAGTTTGCGGTGCTTCTTCTTTGACATGCGCTTACGGCGCTTCTTAATAATTGAACCCACAAAAACCTCTCAAAGCTTTTCGCCCAACTGGGCAACTCGGGAAAGTCTAGCCTTTGCGCTTGAGTCGCTCAACCTCAGCATCGATATCTGCCTCAGAAATAGGCTTTCGGCCCAGAACTCCATAGGCATCTAGGCCGGCAGCAACGGCTCCGATTCCCATTCCAAAGTAGACCCAAAATGGCCAGAAAGGGCCTGCTGGTGTGGTGAAGAACCAAATTGCAGTAACCAAGATTGAGACAAACGCATAGACCCAGAGGTATTGACGGAAGTCTTGTTTTTTCTTGATTTGCTTCAGGGCATACGCTCTAACGTCTTGGGTCATTTCTTCTTCCTGACCGTCTTCTTTACTTCGCCAGCAACTTTCTTGGCCTCAGTCTTTACTTCTTTTACTACCTTGTTGGTCTCGCGCTTGACAGTCTTAGCGACCTTGTCAGCTTCAGCTGAAACTTCCTTCACGACCTCGTCAAGCTTTTGGCGAGCAATCTTTTCAAACTCTTTGGCGCTCTTTTCGGTTTCGACTTTGGCTTCAGCGAGCTTCCTACCGAGTTGACGGCCTAGGTCCTTTGGATCAACATCCAAATCGAGTTCCTTGACCTTAGCTTGAACCTGCGTGCTCAGCCAGCTTGCTCGCTCAGTTAGCCAGTTGCCAAGTTTCTCACCGGCGTTGCCCAGAACATCAGACAAGCCCTCTTCAGATTCTGCATCAAATCCAAGTGAGAGGAAATTGATTAGCCAGTCCTCGACATCCTCTAATGGCTCAGGTGTTACCGAGTAAAAACGCTTTTGACCATCTTCACGCGCAGCTACCAGCTTTGCGTCGCGCAAAATCTTCAAGTGCTTTGAGACCGCTGGTTGCCCCAGCTTGGTCTGCTTCACCAGGTCATTTACCTGCAGCTCACTGCCAGCAACCTGGGCTGCCAGAAGGGTTTCAAGAATCTTGCGTCTGGTTGGATCTGCTATTACTTCAAAGATGTCTGCCATGGGATAAGCCTAACCCTTGGAGCTGGCAATTTCACGTGCTCTTTTTACAGCAGCCGCTAGCGCAGCATCAAAAATCTTCGCCAGGTCGGCCTCTTCGAGTGTTGCAATGATTCGCTCGGTTGTTCCACCTGGCGAAGTGACATTTTTCCTAAGCTCAGCTGGTTCTTCGGAACTGCTCGCTAAAAGCTCTGCCGAACCAATCAACGTTGAGCGCACCAACTTGGCGGCCTGCTCTGGGGTGAAGCCATTAGAGATAGCAACCTCTTCCCACTTCTCAACTATGAACATCAGCCAAGCGGGGCCAGACCCAGAAATTGCACTTAGGGCGTTGATTTGTTCCTCTCGGACCTCGACAACCTCACCAACCGTCTGAAATAAATCAATGGCAGCGCTGATGGCATCACCCGATGCTGATTCAGCACCAACTAAGCCAGTTACACCTTTACCAACAAGCGCTGGCGTGTTTGGCATGGTCCGGATCAAGTTTTTGTGTTGGGGAAGCTTTTCCGCCATGGTCTTAAGTTCTATTCCAGCAGCCATCGAAATAATTACAGCTTCTTTGTCGACTTCTTCACGGATTTCTGTCAGAACATCCGCAATCTGATAGGGCTTTACTCCGAGGACAACTACTTGAGCATCGGATGCAAGGAGCTGATTGGCATCCTTTGAGCTCTCAATTGAAAGTGCGCTGATGCCCTGCTCTCGCAACTTCAAAGCGCTCGCTTCCGATTTAGTGGTAGCTGATATGAGTTTCTTCTCATATCCGTTTACTAATAGTCCCTGCAAAACAGCAGAGCCCATCGAGCCTGTGCCCAGGAAACAAATCTTCAGCTTCTCCACGTATGAATCCTAGATTGGAAATAGCGGAGCGATAAGGGGATATCCAAGAAACACCGCAGTATTCATGGTGGTGTGGGCAATGACCAACGGAGCAACTCGCTTGATACGGAAGAACAGATAAGCAAAGATCAAACCCATGATGAAGTTTCCTAGGAATGCTGAAAACCCCTGATAAAGGTGATAGCTAGCCCGGAAAATGCTGGAGAGCAGGACAACTGCAATCACCGTGATTTCAGGTCGAATCAGTTGCAGCTTTTTGGCGAAAAATGCAACAGCAATAATTTCTTCCTGAAGACCCGCGCGCAGGGCAGATAGGAACAGGATGAGGGGCGTCCACCAATAATCACCCAGTGTGCTGGGGATGATTTTTGCAGTCAACCCAACCTGCACTGCCCAGACATAGAGCGCGATTCCTGGAATGCCAATCAGAATAGGTAGCCCTAGACCCCAAAGAAAATCTTTCGCTTTCGGCACTAAGCCAATAGAAATGCGATCCAGCGACAAGAAATACAGCGCTAACAAAACTGGCACCAAGCTCAGAGTCAGTCCCGCCAACTGAGAAATGAAATCAAGCCACGGAGCTTCGGCTAGTGGACGATTTATTGTGGCGGTAGAGCCGGCCAAGCCCTCTTCGCTAGTTAGCTTCCGAAGCAGACTTAGAACCGAATAGATAGTGCTGGCGCCAAGTGACACCATGAGGACGAGCCAGAACTCTTGAGAATGCTTTCTCAGATTTCCTCCTCGGCCGATGCGATGAGTTTATTTAGCTAAAGCTGCTAATTCAAAACAAAGCGTTTTTCTTCAGACAAAACGCCACTGACTTCGACTCTGATTTTGTAGGTGGCACCCGCTGCTGGAACGGGGTCGTTGCCCTCAAGTCCGCAACCATTTTCAGACGAATAAGACTTTTCCCATTCGCTTGCAATTGCTTCCAAGGTTTCATTTGCTTTTAGAGCAACAAACGTGTCCACTAGGCCTTCACGATTACAGTCCTTGGAAGACCAAATGATTTCATCGCCCGAAGAAATTGTGTAGAAGGTGACCCTTGGACCGACATTGAATTTGCAGTCGGCAGTTCCTTTATTTGTGATCTGATACCAAAGCGCGGGCATAGTGCCGGTGTCAAAATTGTTTAGTACTTCTCTGACTTGAGAACCATCTGCGTTGGTTTCATTGATTTTGCCGACCATTACCTCAATGGCTACAACACCTGGTGCGCAATCTTCAAGGCTTGCAACATCTGATGATGCTTCATTGCTATCGATTACGTCTGAAGCGGATTGACCACTGAAGAGCTGGGGGATTCCCCAGATAACACTTACAAGGAGTGCAAGAACCACGAGAGCCAGCGCTCGTCTGCGTCTGAAAATCTGTTGCTCTGTTGGCACACAGATAATCTAGCTAGAGCTTTTTCAACATCCTGGTGTTGCCCAGCGTGTTCTGCTTAACCCTCGCCAAATCTAGGAATTCTGCCACACCTTCGTCATGGGATCTGACCAATTCGGCGTAAGTGGCTGCATCTACCGGAACATCTGAGATCTCCTGGAAACCGTGAGACGCAAAGAAGCCAGTTTCAAAAGTTAGACAAAAGACTCTGTGAATTCCAAGCAGACGTGCCCGCTCGAGCAATTCTCTTAGTAGCGCGGCTCCCACTCCTCTGCGCTGTGCTGATTCAGACACAGCAAGTGTTCTAACCTCAGCCAAGTCTTCCCACATCACGTGCAGAGCACCAAAGCCAACCACTTCACCATCTAATTCAGCTACGACGAACTCTTGAATAGATTCGTAGAGCTCTACCAGTTCTTTGCCGAGTAGGACGCGCTTTTCTACCAAAGGGTTTGCGATTTGGCGAATCTTTTCAACATCGGCGGTGTTGGCAGAGCGAACGGAAAGCATTCGCTAA
This sequence comes from Aquiluna sp., assembly GCA_049242305.1. GTDB lineage: Bacteria > Actinomycetota > Actinomycetes > Actinomycetales > Microbacteriaceae > Aquiluna. The sequence goes on from JBMLPC010000020.1 coordinate 9,100, forward strand.
TTATTGCCTCACTTGCGCTTGATTGCTACCAGCACTTCATTGCGCCGAAGAACTGGCGGAGTCCAGGGACCGTTATAGCGGGCGTATTGCATTTCCCCCACTGCCTCATAGCCCGCTTTCGCCAACTCCTCCAATAAAGATTGAGCCTTGCTTTCAAACAGCCGATCGGTGGCAGAGCCATTGAATCGCTTCGCTGCCATGAGCCCGCCCTGCATGCGCTGAACGCTCATTCCTGATCGAAGCGGTTGTGGGGCATCGACCAGGTCGTGCGGCATCACAAAAGAAACATCAAAACCGTTGCCAGATTTCTTCTGCAGAACAGGTGCAGTCATCGCAATTTGCTGACGCGCCTCGTTTTCTCCGCCGATGTAACCGGCGAGATATCCGAACGCGCTGTAACTGGCTGAACCCATGCTGCCCGGCATTGGCTTTGTGACAAGGGTGTG
>JBMLPC010000021.1:0-5946 GCA_049242305.1 Aquiluna sp.
ATCCGGTGACCTAACGATTTTCAGTCGTTCGCTCTACCAACTGAGCTACAGAGCCTTGGGGTTTTATCCCCAACCATGTCGCTAAAAGCGACCGCGACCCTGACGGGACTTGAACCCGCGACCTCCGCCGTGACAGGGCGGCGCGCTAACCAACTGCGCTACAGGGCCAATACTGCTGACCTTATGGTGACCCCAACGGGATTCGAACCCGTGCTACCGCCGTGAAAGGGCGGCGTCCTAGGCCGCTAGACGATGGGGCCTAAGGCTGGCACCGAGGACCAAGACTACCCGCCGCTCGGCAAGTTGCGCAACACATAGCGAACTCTCAGGCAATACTTTAATGTTTCCTCGATATTTAAAAGGGAGGTAGAGCATGCGCAGAGGGCTAATAGCCAGTTTTACGGCCGCTGGCATCCTCGTCACATCCCTTCTATTAACCCCTGCCTGGGCAGTCCCGAACTACCCTTCGGCGGCGGAGGTGGCGGCAGCCAAGCGCAGCGTCACTGAAAAAAAGAAGATGATTACCCGAATCGAGGGAATCCTCAACACCCTGGAATCAGAAGCCCGCGAACTTGAGGCAATTGCTCTTGAAAAGAGCGAGCAATACATCAGAGCGCTCAAGCGTGCCGATGATATGCGTGAAAAAGTTAAGTCACTGCAAGATCAAGCCAAAGCATCTGCCAACAAAGCAGAAACCGCAAGACTTCAACTGGGTCAGCTGGTTGCGCAGATGTTCCGTGACCGCTCGGCTAATGACATCACGCTAGAGCTGTTTTTCAATCCAGAAAGCGCTGAAGATTTACTGTTTGAAATGAGCATGCAGGAAATTGTTGCTCAGAGAACAGAATCCATGTACCAGTCTGCTCTTGATCAGCAAGCTCAAGCACAAGCTCTGGAGCTTGAACTGGAGGAAGCCAAGAAGCAACTTGAGGTTGTTGAAGCAGAAGCCAAAAAACTTTTTGACGAAGCTCAAGCTGCTGCGGATGCGGTGATAAAGAAAGTAAAAGCAACTGAGCGCGAGCGCGCAACCATGATGAGTCAGCTCGCTAGCTTGCAAGACAATGCGGAGGATCTGGAACGTCAACGTCGTGAAGGTCTAGAAGCTGAGCGCAGACAGAACGCAATAAAGACTGCGCCAACCGCTCCTGAGCTCTACACAGTCGGACCGCCAAATAAGGAACTTGTTGAAGGCGCAATTGACTTTGCGAAAGAACAGCTTGGTGAGAGATATGTTCTTGGCGGTGCCGGACCAAACGTTTGGGACTGCAGTGGAATTACCATGAAGAGCTACGCATCAGTTGGTGTTTACATCGGTTGGCACTCAGCCACTGCGCAATACAACGTCCTTGCTGCTCAGAAGAAGCTGGTGCCGTTCCAGGATGCGCAACGCGGAGATTTGATTTGGTGGAGTCAGGAAGATGCTTTCTCTGGCGATAAATATCACGTCGCTATTTATCTGGGTGACGGCATGATGCTGGAAGCCCCGAACCCTGCCAGAACTGTGAGAATTGTGCCAGTTCGCTATGGTGAACTTTGGCCCTACGCTGGTCGTCCAACCGCTTCTCGCTAAGCCAGGAGGTTTCTGAGTGAAAGCACTCTTCATTCAGCACGACCACGTCTCTCCACTGGGTCCAGTTGGGGAGCGTCTGAGACAACATGGATTTGAAATTGAAACCATGTTGGTTGTGCCAGAAGAGAAGTATCGAGAACCAAACGTTGAGGTTCAGTTTCCTCCGGCCAGCAATTACGACCTCATCATTCCATTGGGTGCTCCCTGGGGCGCTTGGGATGATGGCTGCATCGGCAACTGGCTGCAACCGGAGCTGAAGTGGATCAAAGACGCAATCGAGAGTGACATTCCAGTTTTAGGAATCTGCTTTGGTGGTCAGCTCATGGCGAGAGCATTGGGTGGTTCGGTTGCAAGAGGACCCAGGCCAGAGCTTGGTTGGCACTTCATTCATTCGAAAGAACCGAACCTAATTTCAATTGGACCGTGGTTTCAATTCCACTACGACAGATGGCAACTACCTCCGGGCGCGAAAGAGCTAGCGGTATCATCCATTGCCTCGCAAGCTTTTAGCTATCGCAAATCTCTCGCACTTCAATTTCATCCAGAGCTTGACCGAGAAGTTCTTGAGGGTTGGTTGATCTGGGATGGCAGAGAAGAACTTATTGAAGATGGTCAGAATCCCGATGTCGTATTGGAGCAAACCATCGCGCTAGAAGACCTATCTCGCAAGCGAGCATTTGAGCTAGTGGATAACTTCCTTAGCCAAATCGCAGGCTTGTTACCCCAGAAAACCTCTTAGTAGCGCAGCAGATCCCTGTAGATGCTTACGCATCTCTTCGCTCGCAACGGCCGAGTCTCCGCGCAAGACGGCCTGAATGATTGCCTCATGCTGCTGGTTAGAGTGAGCAATGTTTGGCGGCAGCAGCGGAATTTGATCCAGCAGTTCGTTCACGCGCATTCTGGAATAGGCAACTTCAGTAACCAGTTTGCTGGAACCGGTTACCTCAGCTATAAGCAGGTGAAGACGAGAGTCGAGTCGACGATAATCTTGCGGCTTGGCTTTAGAGGTTTCCTCATGCGCCTTCCAAAGAGCCACTCTTACTTCTTTACTCAGCTCCGCACCAGCTGCGGCATAGGCCGCACCACACTCAACGACTTCTCTGAAAACCAAAATGTCTTCGATTTCTGATTGGTTGATTTTGGTTTCGGTTGCTTTTTCAAGTGGAAGCTTCTCGGCAACGAAGGTGCCGCCGTATCTGCCTCTTCTAATGCTGAGATAGCCAGCTTCTGCAAGTGAAGCGGTGGCATCGCGGATTGTGTCTCTTGATACATCAAGCAATGCAGCAAGATCTCGCTCACCAGGAAAGCGATCGCCCGGTGAGGCTAGCCCCAGTCTGATTGTTTGCAGCAGTTTTTCGACTGTTTCTTCAAAGGCATTGCCACTTCTTATTTTCTTCAGCAGAAGTGAGCTGTTGCCAAGTTCAACTGGCTCCAGCTCACTTAGCTCGAAGTTTTTCATAGTGGTGTTACGTAGTGTCCTGAAATACCACCATCAACCAAGAAGGTTGAACCCGTAATGAAGGAGCTGTCATCGGATGCTAGGAATGCAACGGCGGCAGCTAGTTCTTCTGGGTTGGCAAATCTTCCCATTGGGATATGGATTAGTCGGCGAGCTGCTCGCTCTGGATCTTTGGCAAAGAGCTCCTGAAGTAGCGGAGTGTTTACTGGTCCTGGACAAAGAGCGTTCACTCTGATTCCCTGACGAGCAAACTGCACACCAAGCTCACGGCTCATGGCCAGCACCCCACCCTTAGAGGCGGTGTAAGAGATTTGGCTGGTTGCGCTACCCATCACAGCAACGAACGATGCGGTGTTGATGATTGAACCAGAACCCTGTTTGGTCATGTGCTTCAGCGCTGCACGGCAGCACAGGTAGACGCTTTTGAGGTTTACGTCCTGAACCTTTTGCCACGCTGGCAGTTCGGTGATTTCAATTGAGTCATCATCAGCTGGTGAAATACCTGCGTTGTTGAATGCAATGTCAAGTCTTCCGTAGAGCTCAACCGCCTTGTCGAAGAGATTGTTCACTTCGCCTTCGTCAGCGACGTTTACCTTCACGAAGCTACCGCCAACTTCTGCTGCGGCTTTTTCACCGGAAACCGGATCCATGTCACCAATCACAACTTTTGCTCCCTCAGCAGCAAAGCGCTTGGCGGTCGCAAGACCAATACCTGAACCACCACCTGTGATGACGGCCACTTTCCCAGCTAGTCGCTGAGTCAGATCGATTTTTGTTATTGCCATTTTTTCTCCTAATCGGCGGGGTAGTAGACAGTTTTTTCTTCGGTGAAGTGCAGCGGTGCATCGGGTCCAAGTTCGCGACCCAGTCCTGACTGCTTGAAACCACCGAACGGGGTATTGAAGCGAACGGAAGAGTGAGAGTTGACCGAAAGGTTTCCACTCTCCACTGCCCTTGAAACTCTGATTGCTCGACCTAAGTCTCTGGTCCAGATTGATCCGCTGAGTCCGTACTCGGTGCTGTTTGCAATCTCCAGTGCCTCAGCTTCATCCTTGAAGCGGTAGACAGAAACAACTGGTCCAAAGATTTCTTCGGTCATGCAGCGGTCACTTAGCTGATCAGGCGTGACAACGGTTGGTGCGAAGTAGTAACCCTTACCCTCCGGAGCAGATCCGCGGAAGGAGACCTTTGCATCGGCTAGGTAGCTGCTGACTGATTCAAGGTGCTTCTTGGAAACCAGTGGGCCCATTTCGGTTGCGTCTTGAGTTGGGTCGCCAACCTTGAATGCCTTGACTGACTTCTCCAGTCCTTCCATGAACTTGTCATAGACAGATGCCTGAACCAAAATTCGGCTGCGAGCACAGCAGTCTTGGCCAGCATTTTCAAACACCGAACTGGGTGCCGTTGCGGCAGCCTTTTCAACATCAGCATCGGCAAAGACAATGTTGGCGCTCTTTCCGCCAAGCTCCAGCGTCACGCGTTTTACCTGGTCGGCAGCCTTCTTCATTACTTCCTTACCGACCTCGGTGGAGCCGGTGAAGACGATCTTGCCCACCTTGGGGTGTGAAATAAATCGCTCGCCGACCACTGATCCCTTACCGGCAATCACCTGGAACAAACCCTCTGGCAGTCCTGCCTCCAGTGCCAACTCTCCCAGGCGCAGGCTGCTCAGCGGAGTCCACTCGGCTGGCTTTAGTACAACTGCATTGCCAGCTGCCAATGCTGGTGCAAATCCCCAGCTGGCAATTGTCATCGGGAAGTTCCAAGGAGTGATTACGCCAACTACTCCAATTGGATCGTTGTAGGTGACAGCGATTCCGCCAGCCACTGGAATTTGCTTTCCGCTTAGGCGCTCTGGTGATGCGGAGTAATATTCCAAAACATTTCGCACATGGGTTGCTTCCCAGCGTGCTTGCGAGATTGGGTGACCTGAGTTTCTAACTTCCAGCTGAGCTAGTTCTTCAACGTGTGACTCAACGACCGATGCAAAGTCATGTAGTGCTCGTGCTCGATCTGCTGGGTTGAGGGCAGCCCACTTCTTTTGCGCTTTCACTGCTTTAGCAACCGCTGCATCGACTTCCTCGACGCTGGCGTGAGCAATGGTTTCCATTGCCTCTTCGGTTGCTGGGTTAATAAGTGTGTAGGTCATCTACTCTCTCGATATCTCTTTGCTGCACTGACAAGTCCTTGGAAAATTCGCACATCGTCCAGCGTTTGTTCTGGGTGCCACTGCACGGCCACACCAAAGGGGTGGTCTTCCAGTTCGATTGCTTCAATCACGCCGTCTTCTGTTTTGGCAGTGACTTTTAGTCCCTCGCCAAGTTGGTCGATTGCCTGGTGGTGATAGAGCGCTGCATTTTCAACTGAGTCACCAACTAATTTCGCCAGGGTTGACTGCGCTGCTACTTGAACCTTCATTGGAGTGAATACTCCGCCACCTTGCTGATAGCGATTATCACCAATCACATCTGGCAGATGCTGGGTGAGCGTTCCACCGCGATTGACGTTCAGAATCTGAGCGCCTCGACAGATTCCCAGGAATGGAACCTTCATCTCAACAGCTGCGTTTAGCAGTTGATCTTCTAGTGCATCACGAAGTCGGTCTGGTTCTTCTGCTTTTTCGTGCGGGGTCTGCCCGTATCTTGCAGACTCAACGTCTCTGCCACCACAAATCATCAGTGCATCAACACCGCTGAGAATTTCCTTCGCGTCCTCCAGACTCACGGTTTGCGGAGGAATCATGACGGCCAGTCCACCCGCTCTTGTGACACCCTCTATATAGAAGGCAGGAATCATCGCAAACTCGGTATCCCAGACTCCGGTCTGACCGCGTTGGCGATAGGTGGTTAGACCAATTCGTGGTTTAGGTTCGCTCAAAGCCGCGCACTCTTTCCCACTCAGTGATGGCGCTGGAGAA
>JBMLPC010000022.1:0-2918 GCA_049242305.1 Aquiluna sp.
TCATGACTAATCGTTCTCACATCCACTCTTGGCTAACCGATATGGATGGCGTCCTATGGCATGAAGGCAAGCCCATTCCCGGAGCCCAGGATCTGATTGATAAGTGGCTGAAGAACAACACACCTTTTTTAGTCCTCACTAATAACTCCAGCTTCACTCCTCGCGACCTGGCTGCCAGGTTGCAAGACGGTGGTCTAAACGTTTCCGAAGACCGTATCTACACCTCCGCCATGGCAACCGCAGACTTTCTAAATAACCAAAAACCAAACGGAACCGCCTTCGTAATTGGCGAGGCTGGCATTCTTACCGCCATGCACGAAATCGGTTATGTGATGACGGAAGTGAATCCGGACTTTGTTGTGCTTGGTGAAACTAGAAATCTTTCCTTTGAAGCGCTAACTAAAGCCGTTCGTTTAATTGGCAAGGGTTCAAGATTTATTGTTACAAACCCAGACGTGACTGGTCCGTCACTGGAGGGCCCAATCCCAGCCGCAGGTTCTGTTGCTGCACTGATTACCAAGGCGACCGGTAGAACTCCTTATGTTGTAGGAAAGCCAAACCCGATGATGTTTAGAAGCGCTATGAGAAAAATCAAGGCTCACTCTGAGACAACTGCAATGATTGGTGACCGCATGGACACCGATGTTGTTGCTGGCATTGAGGCTGGTCTTCACACCATCTTGGTTAGAACTGGAATCTCTAACGACGCTGAAGTTTTGAAGTATCCATTCAGACCAACAGAAGTTATCAATTCTGTTGCTGATTTAGTTTAAGTATTCAGCTGCTTGATGTATTTGTTGAAGGAAATAACAAGGCCTGCCAGCAGAACCGAAATAGCCAAAAATGTAAAGACGGCACCTACTCCGAGCGAGTCAACTGCTGTCCCAACCGCCACCATCGAGATCAGTGGTCCCGCGTTCCAAACCGTCATCTCAAGAGCAAAGACCCTGCCTCGCTTGTCTGCTGGGATTCTCTCTTGAATCACTGTGTTTAGAAGTGGCAACAGTGGCCCCCAAGCCAAACCCAAAGTGAAGAAAAAGAAAACCATGATCCACTGGTCAGGCAAGAAGCTCATTGGGACCATGGAGAGGCCGATGCCAAGAATTCCAATTCTCAAGATGTTTGCGTATGAAAGTCGCTTGTGAATTTGCTCAAACCCCAACGCTCCAAAAATTGACGCCAGAGCTGCGGCCGAGATAGCAACACCGAGGCCTTCTGGGTCCCCTAAGGATGAGTAGTATGCCGGCAAAACCACCATTTCGGTTGGCAAGTAGATAAGGGCTAGCGCCATGATGGCGGACATCATTATTAAAATTGCGGGATTTGAAAACAGCACTTTGAATCCCTGAACTGCAAAGACAAAGAAATTGCTTTCGTCTTCCTTGGCAGAGTCATGTTGCTCTTCAACTTTTATGAAAGTCGCCACCACACCACTCAAGATCGCGAAGCCGGCAACTACGTAGAAAGTATTTGCAGAACCGATGTGTGCAATCAGGAATGTTGCAAGCGCCGGCCCAGCGGCAAACCCTGCGGCAAATAGCCCCTCGTGAATGGAATTCGCGCGGTCTAGCGTCATGCCAGCTGGTGCTGCTACATCGGGAATAAGTGCTTTTCGCGCCGTTCCTCCACCGGGAACAATGATTGCGCGAATGATTCCAATTGCAATCAACGCAGGAATAGTTAGCTCCCAGAGCCCCGAAACAATCGGAACAAGCAGCGCCACCCCACCCGCCAATATCTCAACGGCAATAGTTGTTTTTCGGCGGCCAAATTTATCGATGAAGGAGCCTATGAATGGTGCAAGCAAAAGAGTAGGAATTGCTGTGATTGCAACAATCAACCCAGCTGTTGATGAGCTTCCTGAGAGTTCAAGCGCAATCCAGGGAATCGCGATGTAGACCATTGAGCCTGACACGATAGATGCAACTGATGAAAGTTGCGTAAAAACAAAAGGCGCGAGCTTGCGCTGCACAATAACCTCGTTCGCTAAAGACCCAGGTCACTCAGAGTTATTGCGGAGTAATACCTGAAACCCTTAGATTCTATCGCCTCTTTAGCGCCGGTATTTCTGTCAACTACCGTCGCAATAGCGAGAACGTTTGCACCTGAATTTTGTAAAGCTTCTGCTGCAGTTAGTGGTGATGCACCAGTTGTTGAAGTGTCTTCCAATACAACAACATTTTTCCCTGCAACATCAGGACCCTCAACCTGTCTTCCCATTCCATGCTGCTTCGCTTGCTTTCTAACAACAAATGCGTTCAGGACTCTGCCACGGAAAGCTGCTTGATGCAGAATTGCAGTTGCTACCGGATCGGCGCCCATTGTTAGGCCACCAACTGCATCGATGTGGCCGAGATTTGCCGAATCAATCAGGTCGAGCATGACTTTGCCAATTAGCGGTGCTGCTTCATGATGAAGGGTTGCCCGTCGAAGATCCACGTAGTAGTCAGCCTCGATGCCCGAAGACAAAGTCACCTTGCCGTGAACAACCGCCAATTCCTTGACCAGTTCAACCAGTCGTGGCTTGTCTGGGGAGGTGAAAGTCATAGTTAGAGTTTAGAAGTGCAAATCGCAACCTGGAACGTCAACTCGGCCAGAGCTAGAACTGAGCGGCTAGTTCAGTTTCTTCAGCGTACCCAAGTCGATGTTTTGGCTATGCAGGAGATCAAATGCAAGCCGGAGCAGTTTCCCGTAACCCGGTTGGAAGAGATTGGCTACAGGGTCATCGCCCACGGTTTGAATCAATGGAATGGCGTTGCTTTTGCCTACAAAGCAGACTTGGAGCCCGAGGACGTAGAGACCGAGTTCCCATACCAACCCCAATTCAAAGAAGTTACTGAAGCAAGAGCACTCGGGGCTACCTTCAACGGTGTCAGGCTTTGGAGTCTTTACGTTCCCCACGGCAGAGCACTGGACGA
>JBMLPC010000023.1:0-13942 GCA_049242305.1 Aquiluna sp.
AACATCACTCGGAGCCAGAAGGAAAAACGACTCTGGGGCGGAGTCACCATTGCCAATTTGTTGGCATCGGTAATTGTCGCTCTTTAGAGCTGCCAGCTTTCCCCAACGTTTAGGTATCTAAATTCTCCACCGTGTTTCTCAACTATTTGTTGCACCCGATTGTTCTGCAGCGCATGCCCCTGCTCGGAAAGAAGGGCATTGTGTGTTGCAAAACATTTCTTGGGTCTGATCAGGTCTAGAAAATCTATGACGTCCGAAATCCTGAGCCACGGAGCGCTGGTCGGGCAAGCCAAGATTTCAACCGACTGCTCTGGAAATGTGTAGCTGTCACCTGGGTAGTACAGCCGTGAGTTAATCATTACCCCCACGTTTTGAACCAAAGGAATTGAGCGGTGAATTACCTGGTGAAGATCGCCATAGAAATCAATTTGAAATGGGCCGACCTCATAGTGGTCTCCGTGATAGACAGCCTGCACATCTAGCCCTGTCAGCTTTTCAACCACTTCTTGTGTGCCAAACATCTTCACAGCTGGAAAGTTTCGGCTGATTGTTTGGGCATGCTCTTGGGAGGTGTGGTCATCGTGCAGGTGTGTGAAGACAACGGCGACGACATTTTGAAGCTCTGGCAGATTTGAGTAACTTCCTGGATCTATCACCAGCTGAGCAGCGGATTGCTCAACAATCAGCAGAGCATGCTCATATTTGGAGATTCTCATGGCGCTACCTCACTTCAGGGTCTATCTTTGTCGATATTAGGAGGTGGCAATGAAGCCACTGGGAGTAATTATCAACCCGGCAGCCAATCGTGGTCGGGGAAATCTGGTTGGCGAGCAAGCACTCGCGTCATTCGTCGAGTTGGGTATTCCTACTCGAAATCTCAGCGCCACCTCTGCCCAAGCCGCCAAGGATTTGGCCATTGCATCTAGAGATGAGCTTTCTGGGATCGTTGCAATTGGTGGTGATGGCACCAGTCAACTGGGCGTAAACATAGCGATGGAGACTTCACTCCCACTGGGACTTGTGCCGGCAGGCAGTGGAAATGATCAAGTGCGCGAGCTCGGGATAGCACTAAATGATCCAAGTGGTGCCGCCTACAACATTGCTGAAGGCATCAAGAAGCCTCGCAAGGTTGATGTGATGTGGGTCGAGACTTCCTATCGAAGCTTTTGGTCCTTCGGTTCAATTTCTGCTGGCTTTGATGCGCTGTGTGCTGAGCGCGCCAATGGACTGAAGTGGCCGAAGGGTCCGAACTCTTATGTTGCAGCAATGCTGCTGGAGCTGCCGAAATTCAAGCCCATTCAGTATCGGTTGGTGGCAGACGGGGTCGAGCGAAAATTCAAGGCGATGCTGTGTGGGGTTGCCAATGTGAAGAATTTTGGCGGAGGAATGCGAATTTCCCCAAAATCAGAAATGTCGGATGGCGAGCTAGAGGTATTTATCTTGCACGAGGTTTCTAGGCCCAAACTTTTGAAGATATTTCCAACCGTTTATAAGGGTGAGCACATTAAATTCAAAGAGGTTGAGATTTTCAAGGCCAAAGAAATCAGGATCGAGAACGACGGATTTCCGATGACTTGCGATGGTGAAATTATTGGCCCAGCACCTTTCAGCGTGAAGATCCACCCCGGTGGGCTTAGCCTGCTGAGCCGATAGATTGCCCCAACGGGCCATCTGTGGCATGATTTCTAGGTTGCAATTCGGCCCCATCGTTTAGCGGCCTAGGACGCTGCCCTCTCACGGCAGTAGCAGGGGTTCAAATCCCCTTGGGGTCACAAATCTCGCTTCTGATGACAAAATCTCAGAAGCGGGATTTCTTTTTTTTACTGCCACCTTCTGGAGTATCCGGCAGCCAACACAATCAAAATCACTGGAAGTAGCGCAGCGGCATTCAAACCACCAAAGCCATAAATGGTCAAGATGGTTCCAGAGATAGCGCCACCGAATGCACCGGAAAGACTCATCAGCGAGTCACTGAAGCCCTGCACCACCGGTTTTTCATCAGTAGAGAGCTCTTGGCTAAGCAGTGCACTACCAGCCACGGTGCCAGCTGACCAGCCCAGGCCAAGCAGAAACAACCCAATCACAACTAGCACAAAGTCATTTGCACCGAATCCGGAAACCGCTAGCGAAATAAGTAGTACCAGCTGTCCAATCAAAATGGTTGGCCTAGCACCAAACCTGTCGCTAATGATTCCAAAGACCGGCGAGAATGCATACATACCAGCGACGTGCAGTGAAATAGTAAACCCAACATCCGCCAGCGAGTGACCCTCGCCACTGAGGTGTGCAGGCGTCATTGACATCACTGACACCATCACCATGTGGCTAAGCGCAATGCTTACTACCGCAAAAGCTGCAATTGGTTTACCACGAATTATTGAAATAGCTTCGCGAAATTTCTTTTTGTTGGTTGAACCGCTCTTACCACTGATTTCTTGTGCCAAAAGAAGCGGATCTGGCTTTAGTCCGAACCAGAAAAATGCGGTTGAAAGAGTTTGAGCGATGATGGTCAGAACAAACGGACCCGCTAAATGAGGAAGTCCCAAAACCAAGCCGACTGATTCACCAGGAGCAATGAGGTTCGGACCAACCACCGCTCCCAGCGTGGTTGCCCAAACCACAATAGAAATATCTTTAGCTTTTGGGCGATTGGTTGGAATATCAGCTGCGGCGAATCTAGCCTGCAGGCCTACCGCCGTAGCTGCGCCCAGCAAAAACAGGGCAGCCAGTTCGATTGGAAAAGATCTGAAGCTGGCAGCGAGGATCATTCCAATTGCACCAAAAATTGCAAGACCTGCACCGGTTGCAAGAGCGTAGCGTCTGCCGCGCTTTGCTGCGATGTTGGCTAGCGGTATTGCGACGAAGGCAGAGCCAAGCGTGCTCAGTGTCGCAGCCGCTCCTGACCAGGCAGGGGAACCAGATAATTCGGTTGCCATGATGGCGCCTACGGAAAGGGTTGAGCCAAAACCAAAACCTCCCAGAGCCTGCCCAATGGCAAGAGTTCTGACGGTTCTGGCCTGTATTTTGGCGAGTTCTTCCGCCCTAATTGGCTCCACCCGACCAATCTAGTGCTTGCTCTAAACTTGTCTTTCACGCACTCGCGAGGTGATTGAGAATGAGCAAGCCATTGACCTTAGCTGAAAAGCTTTGGAACGACCACATTGTGGTGAAGGGCGAAAATGGCGCGCCTGATTTGCTTTACATCGACCTTCACCTAATCCATGAGGTCACCAGCCCGCAGGCTTTCGATGGTTTGCGACTAGCCAATCGAGATGTGCGAAGAAGAGATCTAACTATTGCAACTGAAGATCACAACACCCCAACTATCGACATTCACCTTCCAATAGCCGAGCCAACTTCGCGAACCCAGGTGCAGGCGCTAAGAACGAACACCGAAGAATTTGGTGTTCGCATTCACTCACTCGGGGATAAGAATCAAGGGATTGTGCACGTGGTCGGACCTCAACTTGGTTTGACCATGCCTGGCCTAACGGTGGTGTGTGGAGATTCTCACACCTCTACTCACGGTGCCTTTGGTGCCTTGGCCATGGGAATTGGCACCAGCGAGGTAGAGCATGTTTTGGCAACCCAAACGCTTCCGCTCAAGCCCTTCAAAACCATGGCAATCAATGTCGAGGGGACACTGCGTCCAGGCGTAACTGCCAAAGACATCATTCTTGCCGTGATAGCCAAGATTTCTACCGGTGGCGGTCAGGGCTATGTCTTGGAGTATCGCGGCAGCGCGATTCGTTCCTTGTCGATGGAAGGCCGCATGACAATCTGCAACATGTCGATTGAGGCAGGCGCTAGAGCCGGAATGGTTGCGCCGGATGAAATAACTTTTGAGTATCTCAAGGGTCGTCCGCATGCACCCGTCGGTGCTGACTGGGATCAGGCCATGGAGTACTGGAAGACTCTGAAAACTGACGAGGGTGCAAAGTTTGACGCAGAAGTATTTATTGATGCCAACACTCTCGATCCGTTTGTGACCTGGGGCACCAACCCGGGCCAAGGCGTTTCACTTCTAGACAGCGTTCCTGATCCTTCTCAAATGGAAGACCCTGCCGAGCGAGCAGCGGCCGAGCGAGCTTTGGAATACATGGATCTAAAGCCAGGCACCAAGATGAAAGACATCGCAGTTAATACCGTCTTCTTGGGCTCCTGCACCAACGCTCGAATTGAAGACCTTCGAGCAGCTGCCGCAATTATTAAGGGCAAGAAAAAAGCAGATGGTGTTCGCATGATGGTTGTGCCGGGCTCTCAGAAAGTTCGCCTGCAGGCGGAAGAGGAAGGCCTGGACAAAGTCTTCAAAGAGTTTGGAGCGGAGTGGCGTTTTGCTGGCTGTTCGATGTGTCTGGGAATGAATCCAGATCAGCTGGGTCCGGGTGAGCGAGCTGCCTCAACCTCCAATAGAAACTTTGAAGGTCGCCAGGGCAAAGGTGCTCGCACGCACCTGGTCTCGCCAGTAGTAGCGGCTGCAACTGCTATTCGTGGAACCCTGTCAGCCCCATCGGATGTGGAGAACTAATGGAAAGAATTTCAGTTTTCTCGGGCGTAGGTGCACCACTTAGACGAAGCAATGTCGACACTGATCAAATCATTCCTGCTGTCTATCTGAAAAGAATTACTAAGACTGGTTTTGAAGATGGCTTGTTTGCGCACTGGCGAAATGATGAGGATTTTGTTCTCAATCAAGCTCCATATAAAAATGCCCAAGTCTTGGTGGCAGGCAGCGATTTTGGAACCGGCTCATCGCGTGAGCATGCAGTTTGGGCCTTGCGGGATTACGGCTTCAAGGCAGTTTTCAGTTCAAAGTTTGCAGACATCTTCCGCGGCAATGCTGGCAAGCAAGGTTTGATTGCAGGTGTGATCAGCGATTCTGATACTGAATTGCTATGGCAGGCCATGGAGGCGAATCCTGGGCTTGAATTACAGGTTGATCTTCCAGCCCAGGAGGTTAGATTCAGCGACACTGTGGTCTCGTTTGAGATAGACGAATACACTAAGTGGCGGCTGATGGAGGGCCTAGATGACATTGGCATCACCCTTCAAAACGAAGCTGCAATAGCCGCCTATGAGGCCAGACGAGAGTCGTGGAGACCCACCACTCTCCCTGCCAAAGGAGTTTGATTGAGCCAAATCACCATTGAAGGTGGCAAGCCGCTGAGAGGTCAGGTTGACCTCAAGGGAGCAAAGAACCTGGTGACCAAGGCGATGGTTGCATCGCTGCTTGGTGAGACCCCTTCTCGATTACTAGATGTTCCTCACATCTCGGATGTTGAGGTTGTATCAAATCTTTTGAACCTGCATGGCGTGAGCATCACCCATGACGAGGCAACTGGCGACATGATGCTTGATCCATCAAATGTCGAGCAGGCGAGAATGGTCGACATTGACGCCTTTGCTGGGTCTTCGAGAATTCCAATTTTGTTTTGTGGTCCTCTGCTGCACCGACTCGGAGAGGCATTTATTCCAGGTTTAGGTGGATGTGAAATTGGTTCGAGACCTGTTGATTTCCACTTCGATGTCCTTCGAGATTTTGGTGCTGTAATTGAAAAACTTCCCGGGGGAACCAGACTCAGTGCGCCTAACGGTCTAAAGGGAACCAAGATTTCTTTGCCTTATCCATCGGTTGGCGCCACCGAGCAGGTGCTACTGACGGCCACAACTGCCGAGGGCAAGACTGAACTCACCGGTGCAGCAATCGAACCTGAAATCATCGACTTGATTTCAATCCTTCAAAAGATGGGCGCCATCATTTCTGTTGACACCGATCGCACCATTCGAATAGAGGGAGTCAAGGAACTGAAGGGCTTCACTCACCGCGCCATAATGGATCGCAATGAAGCGGCTTCCTGGGCAGCTGCGGCGCTCGCCACCGGCGGAGACATTTTTGTTTCCGGTGCCAATCAGGTAGACATGATGACTTTCCTAAACGTCTTTAGAAAAGTCGGTGGTCAATTCGAGATTCAGGAAAAGGGAATTCGCTTCTATCACCCAGGCTCCGAGCTTCAACCGGTTGTGATTGAGACCGATGTTCATCCTGGATTTATGACAGATTGGCAGCAGCCGCTGGTAGTTGCTCTGACCCAAGCAAACGGCCTATCGATTGTGCATGAAACTGTTTATGAGCAAAGGTTTGGCTTCACTGAAGCTCTAAGGAAAATGGGCGCCAACATTCAGATTTATCGTGAGTGTTTAGGTGGTCATCCTTGCCGTTTTGGACAGCGCAACTTCAATCACTCAGCGGTAATTTCTGGTCCAACGGAATTAGTTGGTGCAGACATCGTCGTTCCCGATCTGCGTGGAGGTTTCTCCCACGTCGTAGCGGCTCTTGCTGCCAAGGGAACCTCCAGGGTGAGCAATGTTCAACTGATTTCGCGCGGATATGAGAAGTTCCTTAGCAAGCTTGAAGACCTGGGTGCAGATTTCGAGTTCGAGGCCTAAGAAGTGTCCGAACTAGCAGTGCCAAAAGTCCCCAAGCGGGAAAATAACCTGCTGTTTGTATTGGTAGCTGCCATCCTGGCTCCGCTGCTAAGGCTAACTATGCGAATTAAAACCGAAGGAACCGAGAAGCTTCCCAAGGGCGGCTATGTCCTAGTCGGCAATCACCTGAGTTACCTAGATCCATTGGCCTTTGCCTATTCGGTATACCTGCACATGAAACGCACCCCGCACTACCTTGCCAAGGCATCTTTATTCAAAGTTCCAGTGCTTGGATTTCTCTTGCCTAAGGTGGGGCAGATTCCAGTCTTTCGAGGTGGCAAATCAAATGATGAGCCGCTTCGTGCAGCCAAGGAATTTATTCGAGCAGGTCAGGTGGTTGTCGTCTTTCCCGAGGGCACACTGACCCGAGATCCCGAGCTATGGCCGATGCGCGGCAAAACAGGGGCGATACGAATGGCCGCCGAGCTGGGTGTCCCAATTGTTCCAGCAGCGCATTGGGGAGTTCACAAGATTTTAGGGAACTACAACCTCAAGTTTCGACCCAACCCATTTCATCTAGTTCGCGTGAAGATCGGTGATCCGATATACCTTGACATCGGCACTAACCCAACTACCGAGCAGGTTAATGACGCAACTGGCAAAGTAATGAAGACTATCGCTGCGCTGGTTGGGGAAATGCGCGGTGAGACGCCACCAGCCAAACTTTGGGATCCGACCGAGCACGAGCAAGACGAGACCGGGAACTTCAGGAAAAAGCGATGAGTCGAATCGTTGTGCTTGGCGCTGGAAGTTGGGGAACCACCATCGCCAAGGTCATCGCCGACGGCGGAAGTGATGTAACACTCTGGGCTAGAAGATCTCAGCAGATCGAACAAATCAATCTTGAAAAACAGAATCCCGACTACCTGCCCGGTATCTCGCTTCCGGCCAACATCTCTGCAACATCAGATATTGATAAAGCTCTGGAAGGAGCCGAGCAGGTCTATATCGCTATACCTTCTCAGCAACTAAGACAGTCACTGGAGGAGTGGAGCGCGCTTATTCCAAAGGATGCGACCTTGATCAGCCTTATGAAGGGGCTTGAGTCTGGCTCGGGTAAAAGAATGAGCGAAGTAATAGCTGAGGCCACCGGCTGCGCAATCGAACAGGTGGCAGTGCTCTCTGGTCCAAACTTAGCTTTGGAAATTGCTCGGCAGGAACCTGCGGCGGCAGTTGCGGCTTGCGCAGATCAAGAGAGAGCAAATGAAGTGGCCAGGATTTGCTCAAGTGATTACTTTACGGTCTTTACAAACTCGGATGTGATTGGCACGGAACTGGGTGGAGTTCTGAAGAACCTAATTGCTGTTGCAATCGGTATCGTCTCGGGAATTGGCTATGGCCAAAACACAAAAGCCTCAATCATGACCCGTGGTCTTTCTGAAATCACAAAGTTCGCGGTGGCTCACGGTGCCCGCAGAAGAACCATGTTTGGTCTGGCCGGCCTGGGTGACCTAATTGCCACCAGCGAATCTTCTCTCTCCCGAAACTTCAGAGCTGGCGAAATGCTGGGGCAGGGAATTGAAAAGCAAGAGGTGCTGACTCGCCTAAAGCAAACGGCAGAGGGCTTGAGTTCGGTTGAGCCGGTTTTGAGTATCGCTAACCGGCTTGGTATCGAAATGCCGATTGTCGGGCAGGTTCATGACGTCATTGAGGGCAGAATGAAGCCAGCAGAGTTTGGCAAGCAGCTAAACCTGGCAGATGACGTTGAGGTGGAGTCTTGATCAAGCTAGCTCTGATTTATGGTGGAGCCTCACCGGAGCACTCTGTGTCCTGCGTCAGCGCACTCGGTGTTTACTCGGCTATTGACAAGAAAAAGTATGAAGTCATTCCAATTGGGATTACCCCAACTGGTCGATTCGTCCTTCACAATATCGATTCCAACTGGAAACTAGCCGACTATCCAAAAGTCAGTGAAGCATCACCAGAGCTGATTATGCCGATTGGAGGCGGGGAGCTCAGGCTTGCCAGCGGCGAATCGCTTGGTCAGATTGACATTGCATTCCCAGTTCTGCACGGAGTCAATGGTGAGGATGGCAGCATCCAAGGACTGTTTCAACTTTGCGGAATGAAGTACGTCGGAAATGGTGTTTTGGCTTCTTCGCTCGCAATGGACAAGGTCTACTCCAAGCGAATATTTCGTCAGGCTGGACTGGCGGTGGCTGATGAGATGGTCATTGATCAGCAAACTTGGAAGCTCGATGCAAGCAAAGTTTTGGCAAGAGCCGAGTCGTTTATATCGCCAGCCTGTTTTGTGAAGCCTGCCCGTTCCGGATCCTCGGTTGGGGTTACCAAGGTAAAAGAAAAGAAAGCGCTAACAAGTGCAATTGAAAGCGCCTTTGAGTTTGATGACAAGGTTCTAGTAGAAAAGCAGGTGGTTGGCAGGGAAGTGGAGTGCTCTGTTCTAGAGCGTCCTGACGGATCTTTGCAGGTTTCACTAGCTGGCGAGATCAAGCTAAATGGCAGTGAGTTTTATGACTACCAGGCCAAGTACATTGACGACTCCGCAGAGCTGTTAGTTCCAACTAACCTCAGCCAGGAAGAGCTGAAGCAAATGCAGCAGGCTGCCATTACTGCCTTTCGAGCAATTGGTTGCGCAGGTCTAGCAAGAACTGATTTCTTTCTGACTGAGCAGGGGTTTGTCATTACTGAAATTAACACCATGCCAGGCTTTACTCCGATTTCGATGTATCCATCGCTACTGGCCGCGTCAGGCGTTAGCTACTCAGAGCTGGTAGAAACACTTATTCAAACCGGTTTAGCTGCTAAGCGCTAATTACTGATAACGGTGCAGCGTTTTGACTGCTCAAGCGCGGTTACTGCCGCCTCTAAGCTTTCAAGGGTTGTAATACCTGATGCAACATCTGAGTCCAAAATCACCTCAACCGCAGGCTTAGTTGCATAGGAAATGAATCGATAGCTTGGAGCTTGCGAGTCATCTACCAGCCAATCAAAATCACCAGCGCTCACGCAGGGAAGCTCAGAAACCGTCACCTCTGGTAATCCGCATCGCAGCAGCACGGCAGCCGGATCACCCCAGGCAGCTGTTGCCTGAGAGTTGGTAAATCGCTTCTGGTGTTCGCCCAAGCTATCTGGCAGGCGCACCATTACTTCCGCGCAGGCGGGGTTGTTGGCATCTTCGGCAGCCTCCAGGTTCACTGTCGCAGAGCAGCCGCTGAGCAGAAGAATGGAAAAAACAAGCAATATTCGCATTGGGTTAAGGCTAGCGTTGTCTGGTGAAGTACGAGGGTAAAACCGTCTTAGAAGTTGGTGAGAGAAGCGCACTGGCGCAAACTGTCGCCCACTTCAAGCCCGTGGCATCAACCATTATCGGATCAGGCGATGACTCCGCGGTCATTGGCCTGAGTTCAAATCGATTTGTTGTCACCACTGATTCCATGGTGGAAGGCCGTGATTTTCGATTGGATTTCTCCAGCGGATTTGATGTTGGCTATAAGGCAGCCGCCACCAACCTTTCCGATGTGGCAGCGATGGGCGCGCAGCCAGTTGCACTCGTGGTGGCGCTTTTGATTACCCGAGACACCAAACTCAGCTGGTTAGAGGACTTTGCTAAGGGCCTGCAGTCAGCCCTGGATGAGCTGGCTCCATCGGCTGCGGTGGTGGGTGGAGATTTGGCGCTGGCGGATCAAATTGTGGTTGCGGTTACCGCTCATGGAGATTTGCTGAATCAGAAACCTATTTTGCGCTCTGGGGCAAGGCCGGGTGAAGTTCTAGCGGTGGCTGGAACTCTCGGCAAGGCTGCCGCTGGGCTTTCGTTTTTACTGCATGAGGATAAGTCCTTGGCTGCTAGCTATCCAGAGTTGGTGCAGGTTCAGCTAAGACCAAGGCCTCCAATTGCCACCGCTGTGTCAGCAGGTGCCAGTGCAATGCTGGACATTTCTGACTCATTGGCTTTAGATGCCAATCGCTTGGCGAGTGCTTCAAATGTTTCACTGAGAATAAACAGCTCAGACCTGCAAGGCTACGTTGCAGTCCTGGAGCAGGCTGCTCAATCGGTTTCCGCTCGCGATGGTAAAAACCTAGATCCAATAAGTTGGGTTTTGTTTGGTGGAGAGGATCACGGCTTTTTAGCAAGCTTCCCAAAGGGATCCGTGCCGGCAGGTTTCAAGGCTATTGGTTCAGTCGAAGCAGGCAGCGGGGTTCACTTAGACTCTGAGCCGCTAGCGGCAAAGGGCTGGGATTCCGTTAGTTCCTAGGCGTGCAGATCAGCGTTCAGTGAAACGCCAACCCCATCTCGAGCTATTGCCTCAACTGCACCGGTTTGGCTATTTCTTCTAAACAGCAAACCAGGCATGCCGCTCAGCTCGCTGGCTTTGACAATCTGCGAGCGATTATCAACTATCAATTTCACCTTGGTGCCGGCGGTTAGATAGAGACCGGCTTCAACTATGGAGTCATCGCCAATCGAAATTCCCACACCAGAGTTTGCTCCAAGCAAAGCCCTCTCACCGATTGAAACCTTGTGCTTGCCACCGCCAGAGAGAGTTCCCATGATTGATGCGCCTCCGCCGATATCGGAGCCATCTCCAATCACCACTCCCTGCGAGACGCGTCCTTCAATCATGGAAGTGCCCAGCGTTCCGGCGTTAAAGTTCACAAATCCCTCATGCATGATGGTGGTGCCAGGTGCCAGGTGCGCGCCCAGGCGAACTCGATTGGCATCAGCGATTCGCACCTTAGCCGGAGTTACGTAATCGATTAGGCGAGGGAACTTATCAAGCGAATGCGCTGAAATGCCAGCCTTTCTAAACTCCAGAGCTTTTTGCTGGTAGACCTCAGGAAGAACTGGGCCACGGTTAGTAAATATCACAATTGGCAGGTTTGGAATCAAACCCTCCAGGTTGATGGTGTTTGGCTTTACCAGCAGATGGGAGAGCAGGTGCAGGCGCAAATACGCATCGGCCGTAGAGGTTACAGGAAGCGAAAGTTCGATCTGCTCTCGAATGACTTCTGTCCGAACTTCTCTCAGTGGGTCTTCTCCGGCAACCAGGTCTAGTTCTTTCGGAGGAAACCACTGCAGGTCTGATTGCGGGGCCGGTCCGAGTGAAGGAGCTGGATACCAAACATCCAGCACTGTGCCATCACTGGCAATAGTTGCAAGCCCGTGCCCCCAGGCACTGTCGGTTAGAAAGCCACTCATTCGAACCAGAATACAGGTAGCCTTTTGGGCATGAGCGCCATCGATTTGAGTAAGAACCTGGTCGAGTTGACCATGGATCTTTGCAACTTCGAATCCGTCTCAGGTTCCGAGCAGTTATTAGCGGATGCCATTGAAAAGGCCCTGGCGCTGCCTCATCTGAGGATTCTGCGCGATGGCAATGCCATAGTTGCCAGCACCAATAATGGAAAACCTCGGGTCTTGATCGCCGGTCATATCGACACTGTCCCGGTCGCTAATAACCTGCCAGCCCAACTTCATCACTTTGAGCGCGAGCAGGTGATTATGGGTCGCGGCAGTGTGGACATGAAGGGTGGAGTCGCCGTCATGCTAAAGCTGGCCAGCGAGCTAGTAAACCCGCGCTATGACATCAGCTGGATTTTCTATGACAACGAAGAAGTCGACAGTTCAAAAAATGGTCTTGGCAGAATTGCTCGAAACCACCCGGAACTTCTGCAGGGCGAGTTTGCGGTGCTGTGTGAACCAACCTCGGCATTGGTAGAAGGCGGTTGCAACGGAACCCTCAGGGCGATAGTTCGAACCAGGGGAGTCAAAGCACATTCGGCCAGACCTTGGATGGGTGAAAATGCCATTCACAAAGCCACCCCAATTCTGCAAAAGCTCAGTTCATTTGAGCCTCAGACCATCGCTGTGGATGGTCTGGAGTATCGCGAGAGTTTGAATGCCGTTTCCATTCGAGCTGGAATAGCAGGAAACGTAATTCCAGATTTATGCGAAGTTGAAGTTAATTACCGCTTTGCTCCCAGCCGAGCTGCAACTGAGGCAAAAGCGCATTTGGAGGAAATCTTCCAGGGCTTTGAGATTGAATTTGTCGATGTTGCCGAAGGGGCTAGGCCTGGACTTGATACCGAGCTTGCCAAAGAGTTTCTCGCCGCCACCGGGGTAGCGGCTCGACCAAAGTATGGCTGGACCGACGTTGCTCGCTTTTCAGCGCTGGGCATCCCGGCCGTCAACTACGGTCCAGGCGATCCCTCCTTGGCGCATGCGGACAACGAAAATTTGCCGGTCGGACACCTTTTTGATGTTGAAAAAGGCCTCCGCAGCTGGCTTTCTGTCTAGGGTGGGTTGGCTAAGCAGGCCGAATCTGGGATAATTGTGGTTTCGATAAACCCCAAGGAGATCTATCTCATGGCAGCTATGAAGCCACGTACCGGTGATGGTCCGATGGAGGCCGAGCGCGAGCCCAGGGGTCTGATTGTTCTAAGAGTGCCACTGGAAGGCGGAGGTCGCCTGGTGGTATCAGTGAATGAGGAAGAAGCCAAGCAGCTTCATAAAGTGCTGGCTGGCGTAATCAAGAAGTAGTTATCGCTTATTAGCGATCAGTAGGCCATCGCCTACCAAGGAAATAGAAACTAAGAAATCTTCGCTGTCCGCTAGCGACTGCATAGCCGAGCGAATTCCAGAGGTTTCCTCATCCCGCAGAGTTGGGTTAGGGACTCGGTCCCGCCAAAGGGCATGAGCAATCACTAGTGTCCCACCCGGTTTTGTGAGTCCAACTGCCAGTGGCAGCACCGCAGCCAGATCAACTGGATTCATATCCAAAAAGACCAGGTCATAGGCAGCCTCGGCCATATTGGCCAGAACAGACTGAGCTTTCCCAGAAATCACTCGAATCCGTGAGCTGGCAATCTCAGCTCGCTTGAAGTTTTCGCGAGCCGCCAGTTGGTATTCGGGCTCAGAGTCAATGGTTGTCAAAACTGAGTCGCTGGAGGCTGATAGCAGCCAGAGGCCGGAGACTCCAGCGCCGGTGCCAACCTCAACAATTGATTTAGCGCGGCTCAGCCCGGCGATAACTGCCAACTGATTTCCAGTGGCCTCTGTGACCGACTCAACGCCTAGTTCGTTGGCGCTGCGTCGAGCGGCCCTAATCTCGGCAGGCTCGCTCGCGAAATCCTCGGCAAACTTCCAGCTGGTTATTTTGTCAATCATCTTGGGCACCAGCTTAGGTTTGAAACTGGAAAAACCTAGGTATTCAGCGAGCTAAACTCTAGATATGTTCGGTTTGAGCGCGGAAAAGCTTTTGCTATTGGCCCTGCTTGCCGTACTCATCATTGGACCCGAGCGGCTTCCCTACTATGCCAAGCAAATGGGCGAGTGGGTGAAAAAGGGTAAGCGAATGATTGACAATGCCCAGGTTCAAATGAAACAAGAACTTGGCGATGGCTTCGAAGATTTGGACTGGAAGAAGCTTGACCCGAGACAGTATGACCCGAGAAGAATTGTTCGAGAAGCGCTGCTGGAAGAAAAGCGAAAGCCAAC
>JBMLPC010000024.1:0-3759 GCA_049242305.1 Aquiluna sp.
ACACCTGCGTTTTCACCGATGCCAACCATCAGGTGCTTTTTCATTTCAGGCGTTACCTTTTCGCCAAACTGGCGAAGGTAGATCTTGGAGGATTTGTAGCTGCAGTGCTCGCTCCACATCACCGAATACATAGCCAGCTCAGAGGAGGTTGGTCTTCTGCCAAGGATCTCTCTGATTTTTTGGTATTCGTCTTCTTTGAGACCCAGCTCTTTCCAAGGTTGTTCTTTTTCTGGTGTTTGGGAAGCGTTTAGAACAGTGTCAACGTTTGAAGGTTTTTTCTTTTTCCAAAACATCAGCGGCTCACTAGCTGCGTGATAACGCTCTGGAAGAATTTGAGGCCATCGGTTCCGCTCCGCATGGCTTCTGGTCTATCGGGGCCAAAGCCTGGTTCCACTGCGTGTTCTGGGTGAGGCATCAGGCCAACTACGTTGCCTTTTTCGTTAGTTAGCCCTGCAATGTCATTCATGGAACCGTTGGGGTTTACATCTAGGTACCTAAAGACAACTCTGTTTTCTTCTTCCAGCATCTTGATGGTGTCGGGGGTTGCGATATAGCCGCCTTCGCCGTTTTTGAGTGGAATAGTGATCTCTTGGTCTTTTTCAAACAGTGAGGTCCAGGCTGTTTGGTTATTTTCAACTCTTAGTTTTTGGTCTCGGCAAATGAAGTGCTGGTGTTCGTTTCTGATTAGGCCACCTGGTAGTAGATGTGCTTCGACTAGAACCTGGAAGCCATTGCATATTCCAAGCACAGGTAAGCCCTTTTCTGCCAACTTGATTACTTCTTTGGTGGCGGGAGCTTGTGCTGCGATTGCTCCGCATCTGAGGTAGTCGCCATATGAAAAGCCACCTGGCAGAACTACGGCATCAACTTTTTTGAGAGAGTTATCGGCATGCCACAGTGGTACCGGTGTTCCACCAGCTAGCTTGATTGCTCTTTGGGCATCCCGGTCATCAAGGGAACCTGGGTAGGTGATGACGCCGATTCTCATTCGACTACTACCGCTACAACGTCTTCGATTACATCGTTAGATAGAAAGCTCTTGGCTAGTTCTTTGGCTTCTGCAATGTCTTTTTCGGTTACTTCCCTGTTGAAGTGAAGTTCAATTCTTTTTCCGATTCTCACGGCGCTGATGTCTTTGTGGCCAGAGCGGTGAAGGGCGTTTGCTACGGCTTTTCCTTGGGGATCTAGCAGGTCCTGCTTAGGCATGATCTCAACAATGATCTTTGGCACTTTTCCCCTTCGGTTGGCTGGCTATCGCCAGTTTCGGGTTGGATAAAGCCGCGGCGGTGAGGCGGTTTGGCATCAGTTTAGCGGCTTCAAACACAGCCAAAAGTTGCCACTACCAGCTCTCAGAAAGCTTGTTAGCGCATCTGGTAGCCGGCCAGGATTTCAAGAACCAGCAGTGCTCCGAGCTTGATGGTTCTTTGATCGGCTGAGTCAGAAGTTGCATCAATCTCGGTGATGTCGATGCCCCGCACGGATTTGTGGCTGGCGAGAATGCGAGCTGCTTGTCTTAGTTCAAATGCGCTTAGGCCACCTGGTGCTGCAGCTGGGCAACCAGGGACAACTGAACGATCACAAACATCAACATCAATGTCAACGAAGATTTTGCCCTCTGCCCCTTTGAGGGCTCTCTTGCAGGCTTTCTCAATTCCAATCTCGGCAATCTCGGATCTGGAAATCACGTTCACACCAATTGATTTTGCATAGATGGCGTATTCAGGGGAGTTGGAAAAATCGTTGATGCCAAGCTGATAAATATTTGCTGGGTTAAATCCTGCATCAATCAGTCTTCTAATTGGCGATCCGTTCGATACACCGTCTCTTAGGTCGTGGTGAGCATCGAGAGTAATCAGTCTGGCTGTTGCTAGGTCTTTTCCAACCAGTCCAAGCGTTGCAGCATAGGTGATTGAGTTGTCGCCGCCCAGAGCGATAACTAGTTTCTTGTGAAGACCTTTGAGTTTTTCAATGGTCTTTTCTTCATTGTCGTCTGGGTTTTCTATTTCTCCCAGGTCTTCAATAGAAAGCTTTCCAAGATCTGACTTGGTGGTGTAGCTGAAGGTTGAGTAGCCCTTGAGCGCCTCTCTGATTGCTTTTGGGGTTTTGTCAGCGCCAGTTTTCGAGATGGCGGTCTTGAAAGCAGGAATATCGATGATTGCGATATCAGATATCTCGTGACTGATTAGGGATGCGGCTCTGGGCCATTTTGGATCATCAGCCATGGCAATCGGTCTTTCGTTTGGTCTAGCTAACGCTAGCGAAGAAAGCTCTAAGTAGGCCAGCTACCCCTAGTTCTAGGGCTTAGCGGGCTGAAAAGAAGTCTTTGGAAATTGCTACTCTTTAGCTATGACCGCAACGACGCGAACCCTCAAAGCAGCCACCGGCAACCAGCTAACAGCCCAGGGCTGGCAGCAAGAAGCAGCTATCAGAATGCTGCACAACAACCTTGATCCTTCGGTTGCCGAGCACCCGGAAGAACTGATTGTTTATGGCGGTAATGGCAAGGCAGCTCGTAACTGGCCAAGCTTTGATGCCCTGGTCAAAACTCTTACCAATCTAAAAAACGATGAGACCATGCTGGTCCAATCCGGAAAGCCGGTTGGTGTTTTCCAAACGCACGAGTGGGCACCAAGAGTACTTCTAGCCAACTCCAACCTGGTTGGGGACTGGGCGAACTGGCCGGAGTTTAGAAGACTCGAAAAACTTGGTCTCACGATGTATGGGCAGATGACTGCTGGTTCTTGGATCTACATCGGAACCCAGGGAATTCTGCAGGGAACCTACGAAACCTTTGCTGCGGTGGCTGCCAAGAAGTTTGGTGGCACGCTCGCTGGCACACTCACGCTGACTGGTGGTTGCGGTGGCATGGGCGGTGCTCAGCCACTGGCTGTCACCATGAACGAGGGCACCTGTTTGATTGTGGACATTGATGAGTCTCGTCTGCGCAAGCGTCTAGAGACTCGTTACCTCGATGAACTAGCCGACAACCTAGATGATGCAATCGAAAGAGTCACTCGCTATCGCAGCGAGAAGAAGGCAATCTCGGTTGGTGTTGTAGGAAATGCTGCCACTGTCTTTGACAAGCTTCTCCACTCAGATGTTCCAATCGATATCGTGACCGATCAGACTTCTGCTCATGATCCGCTGTATTACATCCCAGAAGGCGTTGATCTTGAGTATGCCCGCGAATACGCAGATAAGAATCCAAAGGAATTCACTGAGCGTGCAGAAGCTGCCATGGCCAAGCAGGTTGCTGCAATGGTTGGTTTTATGAACAAGGGCGCCGAAGTCTTTGACTACGGAAACTCAATTCGTGATGAGGCACGCAAGGGCGGCTTCAATGATGCGTTCAAGTTCCCCGGTTTCATTCCTGCTTATATTCGCCCGCTATTTTGTGAAGGAAAGGGTCCATTTAGATGGGTTGCCCTCTCGGGTGATCCAAAGGACATCTACCGAACAGACCAGGCAGTGCTAGAACTCTTCCCAGAAAATGAACATCTTCGTCGCTGGATCAACATGGCTCAGCAGCGAGTTGAGTTCCAAGGTCTTCCTGCTCGCATCTGCTGGTTGGGTTATGGCGAGAGGGATAAGGCAGGTGTTGCATTCAATGAACTTGTTCGCAAGGGAGAAGTCTCAGCACCAATCGTGATTGGTAGAGACCACCTGGACTGTGGATCTGTGGCATCTCCATATAGAGAGTCAGAAGCCATGCTGGATGGGTCTGATGCAATTGCTGACTGGCCACTACTAAACGCCATG
>JBMLPC010000025.1:0-2996 GCA_049242305.1 Aquiluna sp.
TAACCACCTGAGCTATAGGCCCGTAGAGCAAACAAAACCTTACTAGAGATTGCCCGCTCAAACAAACCCCCACCTAGTTGTTGGTGAAGGTGAGAGAAATACCCCCTGAAAGCTTGGCAATTACGTTGAACAGGGCCGCATAAACCGCCGCTAGGGAGGTTGTCAGCACCATGTTCAAAAGCGAGATTGTGAGGGCAGTTACCAAAACACTCGGAAGAGAGAGGCTGCCAGCGAGGTTGCCGTCCCCGCCTAGCAAACTGCTTAGGATCCCGCCTAAAGAATTAAGTAGCCCGGAGAAGGTAAGAACAACCCAGAATAAAAGTGCACCGACAATAATTCCAATTGCTGCGGCCAGGGAGACAAAGAAGCCGGCTTTGGTCGCAGACCAAATATCAATGCCTCTTAGCTTTAGCTTGATCTGCTTGCGCGGCTCGGATGATGCCGCACTTTTGTTAAACATGCTTGCCAATCTAGGCTCCTTCACCCGTCTCTAGGTTTCGCTCCGAGTTTTTGGCCAAAGAGAGAACTGCGTCCCCTTCTTCGAACCTAGCAAACACTACACCTAAGGTGTCGCGGCCCTTGGCCGGGACCTCGTTGGCAGCTGTTCGCATGACCTTTCCGGAAGCTAATACAACTAGTACTTCATCGTTTTCGTCAACAATTTCTGATCCCACCAGATCGCCACGCTTCTCATCCAGCTTGGCCACCTTGATTCCCAGGCCGCCTCGGCCCTGGACGCGGTATTGGTCAACTGAGGTTCGCTTGGCATAACCGCCCTCGGTAACCACAAACACAAATCCCGCCTTGCCAATCACCCTGGCAGAAAGCAGTTCATCGCCCTTGCGGAACTTCATGCCTGTTACACCGGAGGTGTCTCTACCCATTGGTCGAAGCGATTCATTGTCAGCAGAGAAGCAAATTGACATTCCCTTCTTGCTAACCATTAGCAAGCGATCCTTTTTGCCAACCAGCATCGCATTGACAACTTCGTCGCCCTTGCGAAGCTTGATTGCGATGATGCCGCCGGTGCGGGAGGTGTCGTAAAGCTCAAGGTCGGTTTTCTTAACAAGACCATCCTTGGTTGCAATTACCAAATAAGGCGCTTGCTTGTAGTCCTTCAAATCAATGACTTCAACCACTCGCTCATCTGGTTGCAGAGCAAGCAGGTTGGCAACATGCTGTCCCTTGGCCTCGCGCGATCCTTCTTGAATCTCGTGAACCTTTGCTCTGTAGACGCGACCCATGTTGGTGAAGAACATTAGCCAGTGGTGGGTGGTTGAAACGATGAAGTTTTGTACTACATCGTCTGCTCGAAGAGAGGTTCCCTTTACACCCTTACCACCGCGGTGCTGCACGCGGTAGCTGTTGCTTCTGGTGCGCTTGATGTAACCACCGGCAGTCAAGGTGACAACCATTCCCTCTTCTGGGATTAGGTCCTCAACTGAAACATCGCCGTCAGCTGCAACAATCTGAGTCTTGCGGTCATCGCCATACTTCTCAGTGATCTCAGCAAGCTCCTCGCCAACAATCTTTCGCTGCAGGTTCTCATCCTTGATGATCTTTTTGTAGCCCTTGATTTCTGCTTCAAGTGCTGCTGCCTCATCGATAATCTTCTGGCGCTCCAGTGCTGCCAGCTGTCTGAGCTGCATGTTCAAAATTGCTCTGGCCTGCAGATCATCAATCTCAAGCAGTTTCATCAAACCATCACGAGCATCATCAACAGTTTGGCTCTTGCGAATCAGCTTGATAACCGCATCAAGTGCATCGAGTGCCTTTAGGTATCCGCGCAGGATGTGTGCGCGCTCTTCTGCTTTCTTCAGGCGGAACTGGGTTCTGCGAAGAATGATCTCGATCTGGTGATCAATCCAGTGAGTGATGAAGGCATCCAGCGTGAGGGTTCTAGGAACACCATCAACCAGGGCCAACATGTTGGCACCGAAGTTCTCCTGCAGCTGGGTGTATTTGTAGAGGTTGTTTAGAACAACTCTGGCAACCGCATCCTTCTTCAGAACAATCACCAAACGCTGACCGGTTCTTCCAGATGTCTCATCTCGGATATCGGCAATGCCGGTGAGTTTGCCTTCCTTGACTAGCTCAGCAATTCGAAGAGCTAAGTTGTCTGGGTTTACCTGGTATGGAAGCTCAGTGACAACCAGGCAGGTTCTGCCCTGCAGTTCTTCAACTGTGACAACAGCTCGCATGGTGATTGAGCCGCGGCCGGTGCGATAGGCATCTTCGATTCCGGATCGACCAAGAATTTGAGCGCCGGTTGGGAAGTCTGGGCCTTTAACAATCTTCAGAAGTTCGCTTAGAAGTTTCTCGCCGCTCTTGTCTGGGTTTTCCAAAACAAACTTGGCAGCTTCTGCAATTTCTCTGAGGTTGTGTGGCGGGATATTGGTCGCCATACCAACAGCAATTCCAATTGATCCGTTGACCAAAAGATTTGGAAAGCGTGAGGGAAGAATGGTTGGTTCTTGAGTTCTTCCGTCGTAGTTGTCTTGGAAGTCGACAGTCTCTTCATCGATGTCGCGAACCATCTCCATGGCAAGTGGTGCCATCTTGCACTCGGTGTAACGCGGAGCAGCTGCGGCATCATTTCCAGGTCCACCAAAGTTTCCCTGACCCCAAACCAGTGGGTAGCGCATGTTCCACTCTTGAACGAGCCTGACCAAGGTGTCATAGATAGCAGCATCACCGTGCGGGTGATACTGACCCATCACATCTCCAACAACGCGGGAGCACTTAGAGAACTGCTTGTCTGGTCGGTAGCCACCGTCGTACATCGCATACAAGACTCTGCGGTGAACCGGCTTTAGACCGTCCCTGACATCGGGCAGTGCGCGGCCAACAATGACGCTCATTGCATAGTCGAGGTAGCTTCTTTGCATCTCGACCTGCAGGTCGATTTGTTCGATCTTGTCTATCTGATCTGACATTGATTCCTCCTAGATATCCAAGAAGCGAACGTCTTTGGCGTTGCGCTGAATAAAGTTTCG
>JBMLPC010000026.1:0-101718 GCA_049242305.1 Aquiluna sp.
AATTTGGTGCCTCCAGTGCATTTGGCAGGGGAGAGCATTTTGTCATCGAAGCAGATGAATCAGACAGTTCGTTTTTGCACTACGACACATCAGTTGCGGTAATTACAAACGTTGATCCAGACCATCTCGACCACTATGGCTCTCTCGAGGCTTTTCAAGCTGAATTCGCCAAATTTGCAAACGCTGCAAAATCAATGGTTGTGATTTCCGCGGACGACTCAGGGGCAAGGGCTGTTTGCAAGCTGCTGACTCACCCAGAGGTCATCACCTTTGGAGAGAGCCAGGGAGCTTCCGTTCACATTACGAATGTTGACGCCAGCGGCCCCAGGGTTGCGTTCACCCTTGAGTACAAACAAAAGGCAATTGACCTGCAGTTGACTATTCCAGGTGCGCACAACGCTCATAATGCGGCCGCGGCGGTGGCATGCCTTGTTGGACTTGGATTTGATTTCGTGGAAAGCGCCAAAACTATTCAGAGCTTTGCTGGCACCGAAAGACGCTTCGAGCTGCACGGGGAGCGCAGAGGGGTCAAGGTCTACGACGATTTCGCTCACCATCCAACCGAGGTAATTGCGGCTTTGAAAGCCGCCAGAGCAGTTGCTGGTAAGGGCCGGTTAATCACCGTCTTTCAACCTCACCTGTTCAGCCGCACGCGATTATTCGCTCAGGAGTTTGCTGATGCGCTTTTGCTGAGTGATGAGGCAGTGGTCACTGACATCTACCCGGCTAGAGAGGACCCTGAACCTGGCGTGACAGGGGAAATGATTTCGAGTAGATCAAAACGCAGCGAAAACATGCACTACGTTCCGAACTGGGACGATGTGCCGGCTGCTGCGGCAGCATTGGCTAAGCCGGGAGACTTCATTATCACCATGGGTTGCGGCGACATAAATCGCATGGTCCCGAGCTTGCTGGAAGCGCTGGAGAAGTAGTTGCAAAAACCCAATCGTGAACTGATTAGACAGGAGCGCAGAAAAGCCCCGCGTCTAAAGAGGGGGAGAACTCTAGGCCCCTTCACAATCTGGGGAAGAGTCCTGTTCGTGGTCGCACCAATCGTTGTGATTAGTTTGTTGATTGCCGCTTTCTTTACTCCACTTTTCGCCATCAAGCAAATAACCGTTGTCGGTACCGAGCGACTCAGTGCAGAGAAATTGATTTCAACTCTGCAACCGTTAATGGATAAGCCCCTCACAATAGTGAGCAACCAGGAAGTTTCAGATTTGCTGTCGGGATTTGAATTGATTGAAACTTTTGCACTGCAGGCTGAGCCCCCAAACACCTTTCGGGTAAAAGTCAGAGAGCGCCAGCCACTGCTTATTATCATTCAATCAGGTCAAAGACAAATGTTTGATGCCGCAGGAGTTCGAATTGCGGTGGCCAAAGCTGACGACGATCTCCCAGTTTTTGATTTTCAGGGAAACTCACTGCAGGATCCAAAATTCGCTCACGCAGTTGAGCTTTTATTAAGCCTTCCCTTAGCCACCTACAGCTCGATTAGTTCAATCAGCGTCAGCGATCAACTGACCTCACAATTTGTCTTGAAAGACAGTGGAATCAGGGTCTTCTGGGGAGCCAACAGTGAGCCACTTCTAAAAGCAGAAGTGCTGGACTCACTTCTTCAAACCAGTGGAAGCAAGGTGAGACGCATTGACGTGTCCTCTCCAAATGCGCCCGTGGTCGGCTTTGATTAGGCCCGCTGTTGTTTGCGACACGCCCACGAATCTGGCGTAATTACTGGGTTTTCGGGCCTAACTTCTTGGCGCTAATTGAATACTCTCTGGAAAGTTAAGCCTCAGCCTTAACTTGAGAGTTTTATGGCAGGAGGCAGAAGTGACCCAGTCACCCAACTATCAGGCAGTCATCAAGGTCGTTGGCGTTGGAGGCGGCGGTGTAAACGCGCTCAACCGAATGATTCAAGCAGGCGTGCGCGGAGTCGAGTTTGTTGCTATCAATACCGATGCCCAGGCACTTCTGATGAGCGATGCCGACATTAAGCTCAGCATTGGTCGCGATGTAACGCGTGGTTTGGGAGCTGGCGCCGATCCAGAGATTGGTCGCAGAGCCGCTGAGGAGCACGAGAGCGAGATTGAAGCAGCCCTTCGCGGTGCCGACATGGTTTTCGTAACTGCAGGTGAGGGCGGTGGAACCGGAACCGGTGGTGCACCGATTGTTGCTCGCATAGCAAAGCGCCTGGGGGCATTGACGGTTGGTGTTGTCACCCGGCCCTTTAATTTTGAAGGAAAGCGCCGCGCCATTCAGGCAGAAGAAGGCATCAAGGCCCTTCGAGAAGAAGTTGACACCTTGATTGTGGTTCCAAACCAGCGACTACTAGAAATGTCAAACAAGAAGGTTTCAGCGCTGGAAGCATTCATCACAGCCGATGACGTTCTTCGTGCCGGTGTTCAAGGAATTAGCGATCTGATTGTTATTCCAGGACTGATCAACCTAGATTTCAACGACGTGAAGTCTGTAATGCAGGGTGCTGGTTCCGCGCTGATGGGAATTGGAAGCGCAAAGGGTGAAGATCGAGCAGTTCGAGCTGCCGAGATCGCAATCTCATCTCCGCTGCTTGAGGCGACTATTGAGGGCGCTCACGGCGTATTGCTGCTCGTGCAGGGAGCATCCGACTTGGGACTACACGAAATCGATGACGCTGCTCGATTGGTTCAGGAAGCAGTCAACCCTGAGGCCAATATCATCTTTGGTGCAACAATCGAAGACACTCTTGGTGACGAGGTTCGCATCACAGTTATTGCGGCCGGATTTGATGGCGGCGAACCAAAGCATCGCAAGTTTGAAGCGGCCGGTGCAGGTGTCGTTGCGCTAGAAAACGCCCTTGCAGAAGAGCCAGAGCTAGAGACACCAGAGCTACCTACAGCCGAAGAACTTGTAGAAGAGCCGCAGTACGCTCAGACGCCAGTTCAACCAACTGCCCGTGGTGCATTTGGTGATGATTTAGACCTACCAGACTTCTTCCGCTGATGAATCTGGCTGAGCGCTACCGCTCAGTGCTCGCCAACATTGGGCTTGCTGCCAACTCAGTTGGTCGCAGTGGTGATGACATCGAGTTAATTGTTGTCAGCAAAAATCATCCTGCATCGCTGGTGGCTGAGTTATCCGAACTTGGACAGAAATCCTTTGGTGAAAATCGCGATCAGGAAGCCAGTAAGAAAGCCGCTGAACTTAAGGCGCTGGGCATTGAGATTGACTGGCATTTTGTAGGACAACTTCAAACCAACAAGGTCAAAAGCGTCCTGGAGTATGCCTCGACAATTCATTCGATCGATCGCCCCTCCTTGGTCGCGGAACTCGCAAAGCAGCTAGAAAAGCAGGATCGTCGAATCGATGGTTTCATTGAGTTGAACTTAACCGCTGATCCAGCTCGAGGAGGAGTGTCCCCGCAGGACCTACCGCAACTTTCCGAGCAGGTGCTTGGGGTAGAGCGAATCAACCTGCTAGGGGTCATGGCGGTTGCTGGGCTGGGCAAGGATCCGGCTGAAGATTTTGAGCGAGCGCTCAAGCTATCGGTTCAACTGCAGTCGCTTGCTCCAGCGGCCAGCAAGCTGTCATTGGGGATGAGTGAGGACTACGAGATTGCAATCCGCCTGGGTGCGACACACATCCGGGTTGGGAGCGCCATTACTGGCCCACGGCCAATTTCCGCCTAGTCTGGAAGGCGAACTGAGGAGAAATAAATGGGAGCTTTAAATTCAGTCCTAGGCTTTTTTGGATTTGGAAGTGATGAGCCAACCAAGAGTGAGGGCGCGCCAAAGTCAATCAAGGCCGCGCCTAGACCTCGTCGCTCCTCTGAGATGTCTGAAATCGTTACCCTGGATCCACAAACCTATGCTGACGCTAAGGAAGTGGCCGCTCACTACCGAACCGGTGTTCCGGTGATTGTAAACATCGGGGCAATGAGCGAAGCCGATGCCAAGCGCATGCTCGATTTCATGATTGGTTTAAAAGAGGGTCTCGAGGGCCAGTTGCGCCGCGTAACTTCGAAGGTTTTCCTTCTCAGCCCACACAATGTTTCAGTTAACGATGCTGATTCCGATGAGGGCGAATCCGAAGACCTAATGCAGTAGTCATGAGCATTGTCGGTCAAGTTCTTTATTGGGCTCTGCAGCTATTTTTCTACGCCATGTTGGCAAGGTTTGTCTCAGATTTGGTGATGAGTTTGAAGCCTGGTTGGCGTCCACGTGGCGTATTGCTTCCAGTGTTGGATTTCGCCTACACGCTCACCGATCCACCGATTCGGTTTGTCAGAAGATTCGTTCCGCCACTGCAATTAGGCGGTATTTCGCTCGATTTGGCATGGACCGTCGTGGTATTTGCCGTGATTATCCTGCAAGGCTTTGCTAGGTCCCTCTAGAGGGCAATAGCATAGGCGGAGGTTTTGATGGCTAGGGAAGGTGAATTATGGCTCTGACCCCAGAGGACATTCTGGCGAAGCGTTTTCAGGTTACAAAGTTTCGCGAGGGCTATGACCAGGACGAAGTAGATGACTACCTGGATGAGGTAGTAGTTGAGCTGCGTCGAGTACTGGGAGAAAATGAAGAGCTCAGACTGCGCTCATCCTTGCCGCAGGAATCTGCTCCGCAGGTAACGCCGTTCCCAACCGCGGTTGACCCAGCTGCCCCAGAGGGTACCGACGCTTCACGATCAATCATCGAATTGGCACAAAAGTTGCACGCTGATCACGTGCAAGAGGGCCGCATCAAGCGCGAGCAGATTGTTCGAGAAGCGCAGCAGCAGGCGGCTCGAATAGTTCGTGATGCTGAAGCTCAAGCAAGAGAAGTTTTCAACCAACTTGAACTAGACCGACGTTCTGTCGAAGAGTCAATCCAAGATCTCAAGCGCTTTGAGGCGGAATATCGAGCCAAGTTGCGTGACTACATTCAGTCGCAGCTTGAGTCAATTTTAACCGAAGAGGCCTACCTCAAGATTGATGAGGAAGTACCAGCGCCAACCCAGGCAGAAGTTTCCTACGACTATTACCAGCGCGAACCGCAACCTCTGGGACAAACTGAAACTGAAATCCGCAGCTACAGCTATAGCTACGAGGAAACCCAGGCAGAAAAGACTGCCGAGAGTGAAGACAACCGCTACTAAGCGTCAGCGGATAGCGGTCTTTGCACTACTTGCTATCTCCATTGTCGCAATCGATCAGCTGACTAAATATTGGGCTGAGGCAAATCTTTCATCGCAAAGTGTTCAAGTAATCGGTGAGCTTTTGCAATTCCGTTTGGCATACAACAATGCAGCAGCTTTTTCTATTGGTCTTGGGGCAACTTGGATTCTGACAATAATTTCCTTCACCGCCAGCACACTGCTGATTATTTATGGCCCAAGAGTCAAGACAATGAGTTGGGCTGTGGTCGCTGGCTTTGCACTGGGTGGAGCAGCCGGGAATCTGATTGATCGGGCTTTTAAGCCGCCGCAGTTTTTGAATGGCTGGGTAGTGGACTTTATCCAGATTCCCTTTAACTTTCCCATCTTCAACTTGGCCGATACGTTTTTGGTTTCGGGGGTTGTGCTGGCAGTGTTGCTAACACTTCGCGGCGATGAAATTGGTGGCGGTCGTGCCAAGTAAGTTTTTGCCGGTTCCGCCAGCCAGAGAAGGCGAGCGGTTGGATGCGGGGCTCGCAAAGATGCTCGGGATGAGCAGAACCCAAGTGGCTGAGCTAATTGATAGTGGCAAGGTATTGGTGAATGGAGCATTGGTAGACAAGGCAACCAAGCTTGATTCATCGCAACTGATTGAGGTTGATCTAGAGTCAACCGAGGTTGTTTTAGAAGTCACCGCCGAAGACGTTCCAGAACTAGCAGTAGTTTTTCAGGACTCGGACATCGTTGTCATAGATAAGCCAGCTGGTGTTGTGTCGCATCCCTCTCTGGGATTTGAAGGACCATCGGTGCCGGGTGTGCTGCTTGCCAGAGGCATTTCGCTTTCGACTTCTGGTGCACATGAGCGGCAAGGTATCGTGCAAAGGTTGGACGTTGGCACTTCGGGTTTGATGGTGCTGGCCAAGAGTGAGCGCGCCTATTCGGTTTTGAAGCAGGCTTTTCGAGATCGGGTGGTCAAAAAGACTTATCACGCTTTGGTGCAGGGCCATCCCGACCCTGCCAGCGGAACTATCGACACCCCGATAGCTCGGAGCACCAAGCACGACTACAAATTCACGATTTCCCAGGCCGGCAAGCGGGCGATTACTCACTATCAAACGCTGGAACTTCTTCCAACAGCCGCCTTGATGGAGGTTGGTTTAGAAACTGGCCGGACCCACCAAATCAGGGTTCACTTCTCTCATTTTCGACATCCCTTGGTTGGGGATTTGCTCTACGGGGCCGATCCAAAAATCGCCCAGAAACTCAATCTGGATCGCCAGTGGCTACATGCGGTCGCCCTGGGCTTCGAACACCCGATTTCGGGTGAGAGCATGAGTTTCAGCTCTGAATATCCGGCTGATTTAGCCAAATCCCTGGACGCGCTGCGCAATCCTGAGTTCCGGCTTTAGCATTGTTGCCTAGCTAAGGGGTTGATTGTGTCAGATAAGTCTTTCGTCCATCTGCACAACCACACCGAATTCTCGATGCTCGATGGAGCAGCTCGCATTAAACCCCTGGTAACAAAAGCAGCCGATCTGGGAATGCCTGCGATTGCGATGACGGATCATGGCAACACTCATGGCGCTTATGAATTCTGGAAACAATCCAAAGCTGCCGGGATCAAGCCAATTATTGGAATCGAGGCTTACTTAGCGCCTGGCTCGAGACTTGAAAAATCTAAGGTTCGTTGGGCCGATGGGGGAGAGGATGATGTGTCAGGTGGCGGTGCCTATACCCATCTGACAATGTGGGCAGCCAGCAATCACGGAATGAATAATCTTTTCCGACTAAGTAGCGAGGGCTACCTGTCAGGGTTTTATGTCAGGCCTCGAATTGATAAAGAGTTGCTTGCTAAATATTCCAAGGACTTGATCGCAACTACGGGTTGCCCAGGTGGCGAGGTTCAGACTCGATTGAGGCTTGGCCAGTATGACGAGGCCCTTAGGTCGGCAGCTGAATTTAGGGAGATTTTCGGCAAGGACAACTTTTTTGTCGAAGTCATGGACCATTCACTAGAGATTGAAAAGCGCGTTCGCGATGACCTGCTGCGACTTGCTAAGGACCTCTCCCTACCGTTGGTTGCTACCAATGATCTTCATTACGTTGATAAGGAAGATCACACCGCTCACGAGGCTCTGCTTTGCGTGCAAACCGGTACCAATCTGAATGACCCAAGAAGATTCAAGTTTGAATCACAGGAGTATTACCTAAAAACCTCTCGAGAGATGCGAAGCATCTTTTCTGAACTGGAAGACGCCGCGGACAACACGCTCTTGATTGCGGAGCGGTGCGAAATTGACTTTGAGAAGCAGGATCTTTTGCCTCGGTTCCCAGTTCCAGATGGCGAGACTGAGGCAGGTTGGTTTGAAAAAGAAGTCTGGAAGGGGATGGAGCGTCGTTATCCAGGCGGCTTTAGTGAGCGTCATCGCCAGCAGGTGGACTACGAAATTCAAGTCATCATCAAAATGGGATTCCCCGGATACTTCTTGGTGGTCTCTGACTTCATCGCTTGGGCAAGGGCTCAGGGAATTAGGGTCGGACCGGGTAGAGGCTCAGCAGCTGGCTCCCTTGCCTCTTATGCGCTTGGTATTACGGAACTCGACCCGCTTGAACACGATTTGATTTTTGAGAGATTCCTAAACCCCG
Organism: Aquiluna sp.; assembly: GCA_049242305.1. Taxonomy (GTDB): domain Bacteria; phylum Actinomycetota; class Actinomycetes; order Actinomycetales; family Microbacteriaceae; genus Aquiluna. The sequence continues at coordinate 7,756 of JBMLPC010000026.1, forward strand.
AACGTCTTTCGATGCCTGATATCGATGTTGACTTTGATGATCGCCGCCGACCTGAAGTGATTCGCTATGTGACCGATAAATATGGCGACGATCGAGTGGCTCAGATTGTCACCTTTGGAACCATTAAAGCCAAGCAGGCACTCAAAGATGCCGCGCGTGTTTTAGGTAAGCCATATTCGATTGGTGAGCGCTTGACCAAGGCCATGCCCCCAATGGTTCTGGGTCGTGATGTTTCGCTGGATGACGTAATCAATAAAGAATCAGAGCGCTACGCCGAGGCAGCCGAGTTCAGAGAGATCATTGAGACAGACCCTGAGAGTAAAGAAGTATTTGATCTTGCCAAGGGTCTTGAGTCCCTCAAGAGGCAGTCTTCCGTGCACGCTGCCGGAGTAATCATGTCGGCTAAGCCGCTACTAGAAGTAATTCCAATCATGAAACGCGAGGATGATCCGACCATCATTACTCAGTTCGACCAGCCTCCTTGTGAAGAGCTGGGTCTGCTAAAGATGGACTTTTTGGGCCTCAGAAACCTGACGGTGATTGACGATGCTCTTAGCAACATTCGCAAAAACCGCGGGGTGGAGGTTGTGCTTGAAGAGTTAGATCTCAATGCTGATAGCAAGACCTATGATTTGCTGTCTCGCGGAGAGACCTTGGGTGTTTTCCAGCTTGATGGCAACAACATGCGTTCACTTCTGCGAATGCTCAAACCAACAGAGTTTGAACACATTTCAGCCGTGATTGCGCTTTACCGACCCGGTCCTATGGGCATGAATTCCCACACCAACTATGCACAGCGCAAGAATGGCCAGCAGCAGTCAGAGGGAATTCATCCTGAGCTGGTCGAGCCATTGCGGGAGATTCTTGGTCCAACCTATGGCCTGATTGTCTATCAGGAGCAGGTGATGGCAGTTGCGCAGAAGGTGGCTGGTTATTCACTCGGTCAGGCAGATTTGTTGCGCCGAGCTATGGGCAAAAAGAAGCCAGAAGAACTGGAAAAACAGTTTGAAGTTTTCTCAAATGGTATGAAGTCGAACGGGTTCTCGGCTGGTGCGATTAAGGCTCTTTGGGACACCTTGCTTCCTTTCGCAGATTACGCGTTCAACAAAGCTCACTCTGCTGGCTACGGTGTGCTCAGCTATTGGACCGCCTATCTGAAAGCCAACTTCCCAGCCGAATACATGGCAGCACTCCTTACCTCGGTGGGGGACTCTAAAGACAAACTCGGCGTTTATCTAAATGAGTGTCGAAAAATGGGAATTCGCGTTTTACCTCCGGACATCAACGAGTCAATCGATGTCTTTGCCGCTGTGGGTGATGACATCCGCTTCGGTTTAGCCGCAATTAGAAACGTTGGTCACAACGTCGTTGACGCAGTAGTCCAAACCAGGGAACCCAAGTTCACTTCATTTGATGATTACCTTCGCCGAGCGCCAGCGGTTGCCTGCACTAGACGAGTGGTGGAATCCCTTATCAAGGCGGGGGCTTTTGATTCAATGGGCCACTCAAGACGAGCCCTGTATGCAATCCATGAAGAAGCGATTGATTCAGTAGCGGTAGTAAAGCGTGAAGCCGCTAGTGGGCAAGTAGATCTATTCGGAGACTTGCTGCAGGATGATTCAACGACAGTTGCAATTCCGGATCTCCCAGAGTGGACAAAGCGCGACCTATTAGCTCACGAGCGTGAGATGCTAGGACTCTACGTGTCTGACCATCCTCTTGCGGGTATGGAAGCAGAGCTCATGCGTTTTTCAGACATGGGCGCTGCAGCACTGCGTGACAGTGAGCTGGCCGATGGTGAAACCGTCACTCTCGCCGGTCTGATTACTCAGGTGCAACACCGAATCGCTCGTTCTTCCGGAAACCAATACGCACAACTAACGCTTGAGGATTTTTCAGGGGAAATTTCCATCATGTTTATGGGTAAGACTTATCAGCAGTATCGAGAATTGCTGCTGGAAGACCTAACGGTCACAATTCGTGGTCGAATCACCAGGCGCGATGAAGAAGTAGTTTTGCAGGGATTTTCAATTGAAACAATTGACCCAGGCCGCGATAGCGGTGGGATTTTGCAGTTGAGCCTGACGGAAGCAATGGCCACGAGGGACAAATTAACGCAACTAGCAAACATCCTGGAAGCTCATCCGGGGCCAGTTGAGGTTCAAGTTAAACTCTCGGCATCATCTGGGACCAGTCACTTTATGCTTCCACAGCGAGTGAAGGTTGGACAGGACTTGTTTGGTGAGCTCAAGGCTCTGTTAGGCCCCGAAGCGGTTAGTTAGAAGTTATCGCTGAGCTTGTCACCAACGGTGTGCCAGGCCCTTTGAAAGTAGACCAGCGGCTGATCTGGTATTCGGTTTACTTTTCCATCGGCTACCGCTAGGACCAAGACAGCGTTTGATTCGACTTCAAACCGCTTGATAACTTCTGCGATCAAGATCGATGGGCATTGCTCAAAGATAGGCAATCCAAACGGTCCGCTGACCTCTGTACCGTCAAACCTTTTCTCCTTCGGCCCTGCCAGTCGTTTGGCAAGATGCAGGGTCTGCGCATCCAGGGTGTGCAGAGCAAGCTTGGTTCCAATTTGCAGGTGAGGGTAGCTGGAGGAACCCTGCGCGATGTTTACAGAGACCAGGGGAGGGTTTGAGCCAAGCGAGGTGACCGAGGAGGCAGTAAAGCCAATGGGTTCGCTTGCCGCAGTTCTGGAGGTAATGATTGCAATACCGCTGGCATGGTTTCTAAAGATTGCCTTGAGGGCAGACTCACCGGTTAGGTCGAACTTTTCAGAAGAGCTAGTCATTACTCAGATAAGGTTAGGGCATCAATCACTTCTTCGAGGTAATGATGCGCAGACTGGTGTGGCAAGCCGAAATCACGGCAAAGACCGTCGAGGCTCTGCTGCCGCGGGCCAATACATCGGCCGCAACGGTCACCGACAAAGTTGCTGAAATCATTGAAGAGGTGCGCCGGGATGGAGCTGCTGCACTAAAGAGGCACGCAGAAAAATTCGATGGAGTGATTCCCTCAACTTTTAGAGTGCCAGCATTTGCCATGAGCGAGGCCTTAGCGGGCCTTGACCCCACACTTCGATCTGCCATTGAGGAATCAATTCGAAGAGTACGCCTGGTATCCCAGGCGCAAATACCCTCGAGTATCAAAACGGAAGTTACGAAGGGTGGGGAAGTAAGTCTGGTTTTCAAGCCGGTTGATTCTGCCGGAGTCTATGTTCCCGGTGGCAAGGCTGTTTATCCATCGAGCGTCATTATGAATGTTGTCCCTGCCCAGGTAGCCAAAGTACCAAGAATTGTTTTGACTTCACCTTCGCAAAAAAGCAATGCCGGATTGCCTGATCCAATTGTCTTGGCTACGGCTGCATTGCTTGGAGTCGAAGAAGTTTATGCAATAGGCGGTGCAAGTGCCGTGGCGGCCCTGGCCTATGGAGTGGCGGACTTAGATTTAGAACCTGTCCAAATCATTACGGGCCCAGGCAACATTTTCGTTGCGACTGCAAAACAACTAGTTCGTTCACAGGTAGCAATTGACTCAGAGGCGGGACCTACTGAAATTTTGATTATTGCCGATTCGCAAGCTAATCCGAGTTGGGTAGCGGCAGACCTAATCTCTCAGGCTGAACACGATGAAAACGCCGCGGCTGTCTTGCTAACTGACTCAGCGGAATTACTTGAAGCAGTAGAGCTGGAACTTGCCAGGCAGGTGCCGCTTGCGTCAAACCAAACGAGGATTGAAGCCGCTCTTAGCGGTGAACAGTCTGTTCTGGTTTTGGTTGATGACATCAACACTGCAATCGAAATAGCAAATGAATACGCGGCCGAGCACCTCGAAGTACATGCAGCCAATGCCAACGACCTGGCAAGCCAAATCAGAAATGTCGGTGCAGTTTTCATTGGCGATTACTCGCCAGTTAGCCTTGGGGACTATCTAGCCGGATCCAACCACGTTTTGCCTACCGGTTCGCAGGCCAAACGCTCTGCCGGATTGAGTGTCTATAGCTTCCTGCGGCCGCAACAAAACATCAGCTTTAGTCAGGAGGCTTTGGCGGAAATCAATAATGCTTTAGGGATTTTTGCCAATGCCGAAGGTCTTCCAGCCCATGGTGAGGCAGTCCGCATTAGATTTAAGTCCTAATGCACTGCCCATTTTGTAGACACTCTGACTCAAGGGTCATTGACTCTCGAACGAGCGACGACGGATCTTCCATTCGTCGTCGTCGCCAGTGCCCGGAATGTCAAAAGCGCTTCACCACGGTTGAAACTGCCTCTTTGATGGTCACAAAGCGCTCTGGTGCTACAGAACCTTTCAGCCGAGACAAAGTTGTTGCCGGCGTGAGAAAGGCTTGCCAAGGTCGACCGGTGACCGATGCAGATCTTGCACTATTGGCGCAGCAGGTGGAAGAAGCCCTGCGCTCAACCGGAGCCGCCAGCATCGATGCTCAGGAAATTGGTCTGGCAATCTTGGAGCCACTAAAGCAGCTTGATCAGGTTGCGTATATGCGATTTGCCAGCGTCTACCAGGCGTGGGATACGCTCGATGACTTCAACAAGGCAATCGAAGAGCTGCGCGGTTGATGTATAGGGCGCTGTTCAACATTTTCTTTCGCAGATTAGATGCTGAATTTGCCCACCACTTAGGCGCTTTAGTTATTTCACTGGCCGGTCTCTTGCCTATTCCGAAAAGGCAAAAGTCAGTTAGCGTTGCTGGACTTGCGTTTATAAACCGAATTGGCATGGCTGCTGGTTTTGATAAGAATGCAAAATTGATTCGCGGACTCTACCGACTTGGATTTGGACACGTCGAGATTGGCACGGTGACTCCGCGACCACAGCCCGGAAACGATAAACCTCGATTGTTTAGAATTCCCAAGCTAAACGCTTTGATAAATCGCATGGGCTTCAATAACGATGGAGCGATTGCAATTGCTCAGAGACTCAAGATATTGCGCCAGCAAAACTCAGATCTGCCAGTGATTGGTGTCAACATTGGAAAAAACAAGCTCACGGAACTAACTCAAGCACCCGCGGACTACGCCTTTTGCGCACGGGAGCTGGCAGAGTATGCGGATTATCTTGCAGTAAATGTCTCAAGCCCCAACACTCCAGGCCTCAGAGATCTTCAGCAAACTGAATCTCTGCGTCCAATTTTGCAGACGGTCAAAAACAACAGCAGCGGTAAACCAATATTTGTAAAAATCTCTCCTGACTCTTCAGACCAGGATCTGCTCGATGTTGCCAAATTGATCACTGAATTAGACCTTGCAGGAATTATTGCCACCAACACCACGGTCAGCAGACCAGCAGGGGATCAAAGAGAGCTAACTGAGACCGGAGGTCTATCCGGCCGACCGTTGGCTTCAAGATCGAAAGAAGTTTTGATTTTGCTAAGGGCTGCACTCCCTGGCAAAGTCATAATCTCGGTCGGCGGTATTGAAACAGCCGCTGATGTTCAAGAGCGCCTAAGCCTGGGATCCGATCTTGTTCAGGGCTACACCGGCTTCGTCTACTTTGGCCCTGGTTGGGCCAGGCAGCTTACTAGGGGCGAGTAGGGGGAGACTGAGTAAGACTTGGGTCTGTCACTATCGAATCTCCCAAGATCTCATCAATCTTCTTCATGGCATCAGCCGGAATCTTTACACCGGTCGCCTTGGCATTAGCGGCTATTTGCTCAGGCTTAGAAGCTCCAACTATTGCTGCTGCCACATTTTCGTTTTGCAAAACCCACGCCACTGCCAGCTGACCCATCTCAAGTCCTAGCTCTTGCGCCAGCGGCACTAGCTTCTGAACTTTGGTCAGAACTTCGTCTGTCAGGAACTTTTGGATAAATGATGACCCAGTTGGATCAGCGGCGCGAGTTCCTGCTGGCGCTGGCACTCCTGGCAAGTACTTTCCGGTCAGTACGCCTTGAGCAATCGGTGACCAAACAATCTGTGATATTCCTAGTTCTTTCGAGGTTGGAATTACTTGACCTTCAATTACACGCCAGAGCATTGAGTACTGCGGCTGATTTGAAATAAATCTGATGCCCAGCTCATCGGCCAGCTTCTTACCAGCACGGATCTGATCCGCCGTCCATTCCGAGACTCCGATGTAGTGAACTTTTCCTTGTCGCACTAAATCGGCAAAAGCCTGCATGGTCTCTTCAAGTGGTGTTTCATAGTCAAATCGATGCGCTTGGTAAAGATCGATGTAATCGGTCTGCAGTCTCTTTAGCGAGCCGTGCAGGGCTTCAAAAATGTGTTTTCTGGACAGGCCAACATCATTCGGCCCCTTTTGGGCAACTGGCCAGTAAACCTTGGTAAAGATTTCGAGTCCTTCACGGCGCTGTCCCTTTAGTGCTTCTCCGAGCACCACTTCAGCTGCCTGGTTGGCATAGACGTCGGCCGTGTCGTAGGTGGTAATTCCAGCGTCCAGCGCCGCGTGCACGGTCTTGATTGCTCGATCGTCCTCCACCTGTGAGGCGTGAGTTAGCCAGTTGCCGTAGATGATCTCAGATACTTTGAGGCCTGAGTTGCCTAGATAGCGAAACTCCACTGTTGCTCCTTATAGCTTTTGAAATCTTGCGACTTGTGGTTTAGGAATACGAAGAGAGCGCATCTGAATCGAGCGCATCGCTGCGTACCAGGCAATACCTTGTTCAAGGTTTTCCTGGCCAAACTTGATTGCAACCTTCTTCTTAGTGGATCGACCAACCAGTGTGGCATCCAGGGCAACAATTCCAAAGAGCCCCCACATAGCGAAGAGGGCAATCACCTGAAGAAGGAATGAATCGATGAAAGTCATAAAGACAACAATGAATAACATCGGAAGAACCAGTTCACCTGCGGTGAAGCGCGCGTCTACCAAGTCGCGCGCATATCGGCGCTGTGGACCCTTGTCACGGGCGCTGAGGTAACGCTCATCACCGGCCATCATTCCCTCGCGGATTTGTTGGCGTTGAATTCTTATTTTCTCTTTTTCGGCTTGGCGGGCTTCTTTTGAACGGTCTCCAACTAGGGGCTTCTTTCGAGCCTGTTCGCGTTCTTTTCTGCTCGGGGTTGGCTTGCCTTTACCGGCGCCTGGGCTCTGCTCTGACATCCGCACCTTTCATGCCTGTGCCACTAGATTACTGGCATGTCCTTCAGCGAAATTTCCCTAAATCAAGAACTCCTGGCTAAGTCTGGAAGCTGGACCAAACAACATTTTGAACAAGCCATCCAAAAGCTAGGGGAGCTGGTGAAGATACCCGGAATCGCCTGGCCTTCGTTTGACCCAAGCGAGCTGGAGCGCTCAGCGCAAGCCGTTGCGGCTGAGCTGAAAGAACTGGATTTCTTTGATTTTGTAGAAGTTAGACGATCTAAAAAGCCATCTGGTGAGGATGGGGCACCTGCTGTATTGGCTAGAAGAGCTGGTGCGGAGGATGCTCTGCACATCTTGCTTTACGCCCACCATGACGTTCAGCCACCGGGGGAGCGGGCGCTTTGGGAGAGTGAACCGTTTGAGGTCTCCCGTCGCTCGGATCGACTCTATGGCCGTGGTGCAGCGGATGACAAAGCAGGTGTCATCACACACATCTACTCGCTCAAGGGCCTCAAGGAAATGGCAGAAGGCCTAAGAATCGGCGTCACTGTTTTCATCGAGGGAGAAGAAGAAGCAGGCTCTGAATCATTTCAAAATTTTCTTTCCGATAACTTGGAAGATCTTCGAGCAGACCTGATTGTAGTTGCTGACAGTGGCAATTGGTCACAGGACGTCCCGGCACTTACTACCAGCTTGCGCGGAGTCGTATCGCAAACCTTCACCATCAAAACTCTTGATCACGCTCTGCACTCTGGAATGTATGGTGGACCGTTACCGGATGCGATGACAGCAATGGTGAAACTGTTGGCGACATTGATTGATGAAAAAGGCGATGTCGCAGTGGCAGGACTAAGGTCAGACAAAACTTCTGGACCAGATGTCTCAGTCGAAGATCTCGCTAAAGAGTCTGGCTTACTGCCTGGCGTTCAGCGCATTGGCTCAAAGCCAATTACGCAACAGATTTGGGGAGAACCTGCGGTAACGGTGATTGGTTTGGACTTGCCGTCAGTAGCGGTTTCATCTAATACCGCTCAGCCATCTGTGACTGCCAGAGTTTCACTAAGACTCGCACCAAGTGAAGATCCAACAAACGGACTCAAGCTCTTGCAAGATCATCTAGTCAAACATGCACCGTTTGGGGCAAAAGTTGAGTTTGGTCACTCTGAGCAGGGACCGGGCTACTTCGCCAAGAACGGCTGGGCTTCCAAACTGACCCACGAAATACTCTCGGCGGTCTGGCCGCAGCGGTCGGTTGACATTGGGGTAGGTGGCTCAATTCCATTCATATCCCACTTCGCCCAAACCTTTCCCGAGGCTGAGATTTTGGTCACCGGGGTAGAGGATCCGGACTCCAGAGCGCATAGCCCCAATGAGAGCCAGCACCTGCCGACCTTGGAGCGGGCAATTCAGGCCGAGACACTGCTTTTGCTGCATGGGAATCTGATTAGCAAGAAGTAGTTAAACTATTACCGGAGGAAAAAATGGCCGAAGTTATCTCTCACGGAGTCAAGCTCACAGATACCGCTGTTAGCAAGGTTCGTCACCTGCTGCAGGCAGAGGGCAGAGACGATTTGCGTCTCAGAGTTGCCGTGCAGCCGGGAGGCTGCTCTGGCCTGATCTACCAGCTGTTCTTCGATGAGACCCTGGAAGAAAACGATGCTGTAGTCGATTTTGACGGGGTAGAGGTCGTGGTTGATCCAATGAGCATCCCTTACCTCGATGGAGCCTCCATTGACTTCGAGGACAGCATTCAGAAGCAGGGTTTCACCATCGATAACCCCAATGCCAGTGGCTCCTGCGCCTGCGGCGACTCCTTTAGCTAAAGGCCCCAAATCTGAAACCCTGTGCCAGATTTCAGGGTAAAATAGCCAAAGACCTACTTTTATAAGGAAGCACAATTGGCTAATCGGCGTCGAAAACTGGCTCTGGTCAGTCTTTTCTCTTCAGTTGCCCTAATTCTCGCTGGCTGCACGCCAGAAGTTCAAAGAGGATTTTTGCCTGATTCAGCAGGGGTCACCAATCACACCGATCGCATAATCGGGCTTTGGACAACCTCCTGGATTGTTCTTTTGCTGGTTGGAATCGTTGCCTGGGGTCTCATGGCTTGGGCGCTAATTGTTTACCGCCGCCGCAAGGGCGAGACTGGTCTTCCAGCGCAGCTTCGCTACAACATGCCAATTGAGGCACTCTTTACTGCCATTCCGCTGATTTTGGTGCTTGGCTTTTTTGCCTTTACCGCTCGTGACACAGCAGCCATTGAGGCAAAGATTGAAAACCCTGATGTTGAGATTGAAGTAATTGCAAAGCAGTGGAGCTGGGACTTCAATTACGTCGATGCAAATGTTTATGACTCGGGCATTCAGGCACAGTTCACCGGAACTGAAGAAAACATCATGGAGACTCTGCCAACTTTGTATTTGCCAGTTGGTAAGTCGGTACAGATTGATCTGACTTCGAGAGATGTGATTCACAGCTTCTGGGTAGTGGAGTTCCTATACAAGAAAGACATGTTTCCAGCAAAAACGAACTACATGTACTTCACTCCTTTGAAGGAAGGTACATACGTAGGAAAGTGTGCCGAACTTTGTGGTGAGTATCACTCGATGATGCTCTTCAACGTCAAAGTTGTTTCACAGGCTGAATATGATTCTCACCTTGCAAGCTTGGCTGCCAAGGGCAACGTCGGACAGCTTTCAACTGAATATGACAGAAACCAGAACCTTCCTGGTGGCGACCCAGAGAAGAGAGGCTAATCGTGGCAACCATTACTCAAACCTCGAATCCAACTTCCTTTACTCCTAAGAGAAGCAAGGGACAGATTCTTGTTGATTGGCTAACCACAACCGACCACAAGAAGATCGGCTACCTCTATCTCATCACCTCCTTCATGTATTTCCTGATTGCTGGTGTGATGGCGCTTGTCATTCGTGCGCAGCTAACGCTGCCCGGTTTAGACATTGTTGCTACCAAGGAGCAGTACAACCAGCTCTTCACCATGCACGGCACCATCATGCTTTTGATGTTCGCAACTCCGCTGTTTGCTGGTTTCGCAAACGTTCTAATGCCAGTGCAGATTGGTGCTCCGGATGTTGCATTTCCAAGATTGAACGCAATCGCCTACTGGTTCTTCAACTTTGGCTCTTTTGTTGCAGTCTCAGGTTTCTTCACTCCGCAGGGCGCCGCTTCCTTTGGATGGTTCGCCTATGCGCCACTTTCCAACACCACCTTCTCACCGGGTATTGGTGGGGATCTGTGGGTGTTTGGTCTCGCACTTAGTGGTTTCGGAACAATTCTTGGTGGTGTGAACTTCATCACCACCATCATTACTATGCGAGCTCCTGGTATGACGATGTGGAGAATGCCAATCTTCACCTGGAACACGCTCGTAACTTCAATCTTGGTCATCATGTGCTTCCCACCACTTGCGGCAGCGCTGTTCGCCCTAGGAGCAGACAGGAGATTCGGAGCACACATTTTTGATCCAGAAAACGGTGGAGCAATGCTCTGGCAGCACCTGTTCTGGTTCTTTGGTCACCCAGAGGTTTACATTTTGGCATTGCCGTTCTTCGGAATTGTTTCCGAGATTTTTCCGGTCTTTAGTCGTAAGCCAATCTTTGGTTACAAGACCTTGGTTTATGCGACTATCGCCATCGCAGCGCTATCCATGACTGTTTGGGCACACCACATGTATGTGACAGGACAGGTTCTACTGCCATTCTTCGCCTTTACGACAATGCTGATTGCAGTGCCGACTGGTGTGAAGATATTCAACTGGATTGGAACTATGTGGCGAGGGTCCATAACGTTTGAAACCCCAATGGTTTTCGCCCTCGGATTCTTGGTCAGCTTCGTGTTTGGTGGACTTACCGGTGTCATCCTCGCATCGCCCGCGCTGGACTTCCACCTGTCTGACACCTACTTCGTGGTGGCGCACTTCCACTATGTAGTGTTTGGAACAGTTGTGTTTGCCATGTTTGCCGGATTCTATTTCTGGTGGCCAAAGTTCACTGGCAAGATGCTTAACGAACGCCTAGGACACATTCACTTCTGGATTTTGTTCATCGGTTTCCACACCACCTTCTTGGTTCAGCACTGGTTAGGTGTGATGGGCATGCCACGTCGTTACGCTACCTACCTACCGGAAGACGGCTTCACTGAGCTCAACATAATTTCCACTTTGGGCGCGGTGTTGCTTGCCGTCTCGATGATTCCATTCTTCTGGAATGTCTGGATCACTTACCGCCACGGTGCGAAGGTGGAGCTGAAGGACCCATGGGGCTATGGAAGATCTCTGGAGTGGGCAACCGAATCACCGTTCCCTCGCCACAACTTCCACTCAATTCCTAGAATTCGTTCTGAGTCGCCAGCGTTTGACTTGAACCATCCTGAATTCGCAGCCCCTGAGGCTAAGGCCGCCTATCGTGAAGAGGGTCGAATCTAATGAGAACAAATATTGTCATCCTGCTTGTGATGGCTGCGTACTTCACCCTCGCTGATATTGCCTACGCCGTCTGGACCTACATCGACGGGGGAGCGGTTGAGCCGATTGGTACAGCTGCCATGGCACTGTTAGTTATTTTGGCCATCTTTATAGCGTTTTATCTTTACAGCGGAATGCGCAGAACGGCAACTCTTCCGGAAGATCGTCTCGATGCAAACATTGAGGACGAACCAGGGGAAATGGGCTTCTTTAGCCCTTGGTCTTGGTGGCCATTCATGATTGGTGCCTCGGCCGCGGTTGCTTTTGCCGGGCTTGCAGTGGGCTGGTGGCTCTTCATCGTTGCTGCTCCATTCGCCCTAGTTGGCGTGGTTGGTTTCGTTTTTGAATACGACCGATTCGCCCACGCCCACTAGTCACAACAAAATCTCAGTCTTTGGTGTTATTCTTCTTTGCTGCCCTCAGGGCTGGTAAATAGAAAACTAAACAAGGGGATGATCGGTTTCGACACTGCAAAGCTTGCGGGAAAGAAGCGGGTCGAGGATGCACAGTTATCTCGTAAACGCTCTGTGTAACTTATAGGTGCCAATACAAAGCGCGCCGATTTCGCCCTAGCTGCTTAAGCTAGCCCCGAAATCCGTCTGCCTGGGTTTGATTTCGTCCCAGTAACAGGCGTCATCTAGAAATCTTGCTTCTCTGGTTGGTTGGTGGCCAGAGCGGGACATTTTCACTAACTGGGCTGGTCGGCGTAGTTGCTCTCGACAAATTCCGCAGCCGAGTAGAACGCCCTAGAGAGCTACACCCGTAGAAGAGTCTCGTTCTCTGCTGTGGACCCGGGTTCAATTCCCGGCATCTCCACCAAACTAAACCCCTCCAAGCGAGGGGTTTAGTTGTTTAACAGGGGCATTCGATAGCCTAAAGTTATGACAACATTGCCCGGCGCAAACAAGGCGCTCATCGTTATCGACACCCAAAACATCATCCTGAAAGACTGCTATCAAAGAGATCAAAAGGTAGCGAAGATGGCAGAAGCAGTAGTAGCAGCCAGGGCTCGTGCAATACCAGTGATTTGGATTCAGCATTCAGATCAAGACATACTCGAAGGAAGCCAAGACTGGCAGATTGTCTCAGAACTCTCACCAGAGGCGTCTGAAATGGTGATTGGTAAGCACTACAGAAGTTCTTTTGTTGATACTGATTTGCACCAGAAACTCCAAGGCCTTGGGGTTGGCCACATCCTGGTTTGTGGAGCTGAATCAAATAACTGTGTGCGGCACACAATTCACTCTGCTTTGGAGCTGGGCTATGACGTCACTCTTCTGCAGGATGCTCACACTGCGGTCAGTTTTGAATGGAATGGCTTAATAGTTGATGCCCCAAGGGTGATTGACGAACAAAATACAAACTTTATGGACTATCAGCTGCCTGGTCGAAAGGCTCAATCCAAACCGGTTGCAGAAGCGCTTTTCTAGATAGGCAAAAATAAGGCCCCAGATTCCTCCGGGGCTTTATTTTGGTTGCTTCTATCGCTTGCTCTTGAGCGCCTTTGGCTTTCGCTTTGGCTTCTCCTCAATCGCAGGCGAGTGCTCAGAGTGAGCGAGTTCGTATTCCGCCTTGGAGACAGGAGCAATCCTGTCCTCGAAGTAGATACGAGAGAGAGCTGCACGAATCTGGGTGCCGATAGTGATCTTGCCATTTGCATTTGGTCTAGGCATAATCGGCTCGTAGTCCTTGAAATCGACCAACTTCCATAGTTCGTACTTGTCTACTGGCTCGTGCACTTCGATGTATTCACCGTGTGGTAGACGAACTACTCGGCCTGTTTCGCGGCCGTGCAATACGATTTCGCGGTCCTTGCGCTGTAGCGACAGACAGGTTCGCTTGGTGATCCAGTAAGCCAAAACTGGTCCAAGAATCAACATGATCTGCATAGCGGTCAGAACGTGGTTTAGCGACATCTGGAAGAAGATCGCAATTAGGTCCGTCGATGCACCAGCCCAAAGAATGGCATAGAACGTAACACCAGCGGCACCAATTGCAGTTCTGGTTGGGGCATTGCGAGGACGGTCTAGAACGTGGTGCTCACGCTTGTCACCGGTCACCCAAGCTTCAATAAATGGATATGCGGCAACCAGGGCTAGGAAGACCAGAGAGACAATGATTGGCAACATGACACCCATTGGAATTACATAGCCAAAAATGCTTACATCTAGGTGACCTGGAGCAAGACGAAGCGCACCATCGAGCCAACCGATGTACCAGTCCGGCTGAGTTCCAGCGGAAACAGGGGATGGGTCGTATGGCCCATAGTTCCAAATTGGGTTGATTGTGAAGGTAGCTGAGATTGCTGCAATCACACCAAATACCAAGAAGAAGAATCCACCAGCCTTAGCAACGTAGACCGGCATCAGTGGGTAGCCGACAACGTTGGCATCGCTTCTGCCAGGACCTGGGTAGTGGGTGTGCTTGTGGACAACCACCATCATTAGGTGAAGCGCTAGCAGAGCGATAATCAAGGCAGGAATGATCATGATGTGCAAGCTGTAAAGGCGAGCAATCACCTCAGTGCCAGGGAATTCTCCACCAAACAAACCTGCTGAAATGGCTGGGCCAATTACTGGCACTCCCTTGATCATTCCATCGATGATTCGAAGACCGTTACCCGATAGCAGGTCGTCTGGCAGTGAGTAGCCGGTGAAGCCAGCTGCCATTCCCAAAACGAACAGCAGAAAACCAACAACCCAGTTCAGCTCACGTGGCTTACGGAACGCACCAGTAAAGAAAACGCGAAGCATGTGAAGTCCTGCAGCAGCCACGAAAACCAGGGCAGCCCAGTGATGCACCTGACGCATCAGAAGACCACCACGGATGTCGAAACTGATATCCAGCGACGAAGCGTAGGCAACGGTCATTTCAGCACCCTTCAGCGGCGCATAGCTTCCGTCGTAATAGGTGTGAGCCATTGAAGGCTGGAAGAAGAAAGTTAGGAATGTTCCAGAAATGATGAGGATCACGAACGAGTACATCGCTACTTCACCGAGCATGAAGCTCCAGTGATCAGGGAATACTTTGCGACCAAAGTTCTTTAGAACAGTGCCAACCGTAAGGCGCTCGTCAATGTAGTTAGCAGCTTTTCCTAGGGCTGTTTTTGGCTCAGTAGTAGAACTCATTTTCTATTTCCTCATGTCCCAGAACGATGGACCAACTGGCTCTAAGAAGTCGCTTTGAGCAACCAGGTACCCCTCATCGTCAACCGTGATTGGCAATTGGGGAAGTGGGCGAGAAGCTGGTCCGAAAATAACCTTGCAGTGGTCTGCCAAGTCAAATGTTGACTGGTGGCAAGGGCAAAGCAAGTGGTGCGTGTGTTGCTCGTAAAGTGCAACCGGGCAACCAACGTGAGTACAAATCTTGGAATACGCGACGATTCCGTCGTAACTCCAAGATGCCTTGGCTGGATCTTCTTTTAGATCGGCAGGATTTACTCTCACGAGCAATACTGCAGCCTTAGCCTTTTCCTCCAGTTTGTGTTCTTCGAGTTCACTAAGGCCTTCCGGAATTACGTGGAAGACCGAGCCAATTGTGACTTCGGAAGCTTTGATTGGAATACCGGTTGGGTCACGAGTGAGGCGTGTGCCGGGTGCCCACATAGTTTTCTTGAGAGTATCTCCGACCACTGGACCGAGATCGCCAAAAATTACAACCGCTGGAATTGGGAAGAACGCGAGAGCACCATAAAGAGTTCTGCGAATAAGTTTGCGTCTAGTAAAGCCAGACTCACCATCAGCTAGCTTCACAATTTCAATTGCCTGCTGACGCGCCTCGTCGCTGCTTCGTGCTGCGTGACGCTCTTCAGAAACTTCATTGTCAGGCATAAGCGTCTTCGCCCAGTGCACGGCACCAAAGCCGATTCCCAAAAGAGAAAGCGCCATTCCGATGCCCATCCAGAAAGTGTTATTTCTGGTTGCGCTCAGATCACCATCGACTATTGGAAAAGCAAAAAAGCCCCAGACCGCAATGACGGCACCAATCATGCTGATGATGAACATGGCAGCAACTTGCTTTTCTGCATTGCGAGCGTGGCGCTCACTCTTGTCGGTCATTCGCTCGCGGTGCGGCTCAAGACCTGGATCAGAAATTGGGCGAACGATGCTTGTTGCGCTACCAGAAGTGTATTTTTCTAGATCACTCATTAGTTAGCCTTCGCTCCCAACCAAACCGTAATTGCAATGATGAATCCGAGACCAAAGATCCAGGTAAACAGACCCTCAGCAACTGGACCAATTGAACCAAGCTCATATCCACCCACTGATTCAAACTCTTCGACATATTTCAAGTAAGAAATGATGTCCTTTTTGTCTTCCGGAGTTAGGTTGGCGTCGCTGAACACTGGCATGTTTTGTGGACCGGTAACCATGGCTTCGTAGATGTGCTTTTCGGTAACTCCCTGAAGACCTGGTGCAAACTTTCCTTCAGTCAGTGCACCACCAGCACCAACAGCGTTGTGACACATGGCGCAGTTAATTCTGAACAGCTCACCACCGTGAGTGACATCACCATCAGTTCTTAGATATTCTTCTGCTGGAATTGCAGGGCCAGGTGCGAGCGATGCAACATAGGCGGCCATCGCAAGAATTTGCTCTTCAGTGAATTGAACTGGCTTTTTGTAAAGCTGAGGACCTGATGCCTGACCTGGCATTCGACCGGTACCAACTTGGAAGTCAACCGATGCAGCACCAACACCAATCAGACTTGGCCCACCGATAGCACCTTCAGCATTTAGACCGTGACAGCTAGCGCAGTTTGCTAGGAAGAGTTTTCTTCCTTCAGAAATTTGCTCAGGGGAACCGAACTCGGCTTGGTAGGTCTGTGTTGCAACCGCGTACCCGCCACCAGAGAAAATCAAGCCAAGGAAAATTACGACTCCAAGAGCCCACGGGCGACGACGCATCGGTTTTTGGTTCAACTGTCTCTCCATTTTTACTTCAACACGTAAATCACTAGGAACAAACCAATCCAAACTACGTCAACAAAGTGCCAGTAGTAGGAAGTTACAATCGCGCTAGTAGCTTCGCGATGTCCAAAATTCTTAGCCGCATATGCTCGGCCAATTACAAGCAAGAACGCGATCAGACCACCTGTTACGTGCAGAGCGTGGAAACCTGTTGTGATGTAGAAAGCGGATCCATAGGAATTAGAACTTAGTGAAATTCCTTCGCTAATCAGCATGGCGTATTCCCACACCTGACCAGACACGAAGATTGCACCTAAGACGTAGGTCAGGAAGAACCACTCGACCATGCCCCACTTGACGGGGGACCAGCCGGTGCGCTTGGCCTGCATACGCTCAGCGGCGAAGACACCAAACTGAGCTGTGAATGAGCTAGACACCAAAATCAGCGTGTTGATGAGTGCGAAGGGAACATTCAGAATCTGGGTGTCATTTGCCCATAAATCAGGAGCTCCAGCTCGCAGCGAGAAATACATCGCGAATAGTCCGGCGAAGAACATGACCTCGCTGCCCAGCCACACGATGGTCCCCACACTGGTGGCGTTAGGACGCTGAATGGTCATAGGAGCTGCAGAAGTGGTTGCTGACATGCATTAATTCTAACCCGAGAAAATGCTCTAGATGCCCGAATTTACGCGGATTTTGCGAATTTTTATACTCAGGCACGAAATTTCAGACAATAGACTTTGCAAATGCAATCAATCACTTGGCCAGCAGTCTTGAGTTTGCTTTTGACGGGGGAGGACCTCAAAAAAGAGCAAGCAAGCTGGGCCATGCGGCAGATCATGTCCGGTGAAGCAACCCATTCGCAAATTGGCGCTTTCATGCTTGCCCTGCGGGGCAAAGGTGAGACGGTTGAAGAACTCTCAGGTTTAGTTGATGTCATGCTCGAGAATGCGCTTTTGCTAGAAACGGGTAATGACGCTGTTGACATCGTTGGCACCGGGGGAGACTTACTCGGAACCGTCAATATCAGCTCGATGGCTTCAATCCTGTTGGCCAGCTGCGGCATTCCAGTTTTGAAGCATGGCTCCCGGTCAGCTTCGGGCAAGACTGGATCCTCGGAAATGCTCGAGGTGCTGGGGATTCGACTCGATTTGGCCCCTCAGCAGGTCACAGAGGTCTTTCGAAAGACCGGAATCACCTTCTTCTTCGCCCCAGTTTTTCACCCCGCTATGCGCCACGTGGCCCCGATTCGCAAGGAGCTAGGCGTCCCAACCACCTTCAACTTCCTCGGCCCACTGGCAAACCCAGCTCAGCCCATTGCTACAGCATTGGGCGTGGCCAATGAAGCTATTGCGCCACTTATGGCCCAAGAAATGGCCAATCGAGGCAGAACGGCCCTGGTCTTTAGATCAAAAGACGGCCTAGATGAGCTATCATCCTCCACTGAGGCTGATATTTGGCAGGTAAGTGGGGGAAAAGTCACCAAATTAGGCCTAAATCCAATTGATTTGGGCATATCTCCCTCCAAAATTGAATCGCTGATAGGTGGCGATGCACACCACAACGCCTCTGTCGCCAGCAAGTTATTCGCAGGCGAAGGCTTCGCTAATTCGGAACCGATTGGCGACGTAGTGGTCTTGAATGCTGCAGCTGGGATGGTTGCCTACGAACTTGCCAAAGATCCAAGCCAAGCCTCAGAACCCATTGAAGACCGATTTAAGGTCGCCATTGCCAAAACCAGACAGGCGCTCGCAGATGGAAAGGCGCAGCAAAAGCTTGTGGAGTGGTCAGCAGCAACCCAACAGTTCTAATCAGCCTCGGGCTATTGCCGGGGAGCGGTCCGAAAATCTAACTTGACATAATGTTTATTATCGGCTTTAGATACAATCCCGAACAGATCCGCTAGACCTTTGTTTTCGGGCTTTTAGACTCTGCCGTCTTTGTCTGCCAGCTTGAATAGGCGCAGCCCTAGCTGGTTTAGGTAGCCGATGCCAATGGCAAACAGCAGAGTTCCTTCGCGAACTTGGCCACCCAGGATGAATCCAACACTGACAACTATGAGCTCTATCGAGCTTCTTGAAATCCAAAAGGGAATCTTGGTCCGCTGAGCGACTCCAAACATCAGACCATCTCTTGGACCCTTGCCCATCCCAGACGAGATGTACATGCCAGTTGCAAAGGAGATCACCACCATTCCGAGTGCAAACATGGCCAACTTCTGCCAATAGGGATCTGGAGTTGGCAAATAGTAGAGGGCAACATCGGCAAATAGGCCCACCAAAATGGCATTGGAGATTGTGCCCAATCCGGGCCTTACTTTGAGCGGAATCCAGAGCAGTAACACAATGGCGCTGACCACCACGGTTGAAACACCAAAGCTCAGGCCAGACTGCAGGCTAATTCCTTGGGCCAAAACATCCCAAGGTGCAATTCCTATTGCTGCATCCACCGTCAGTGCGACACCAAGACCATAGATCATTAGGCCGATGTAAAGATTGAGCAGACGAATTACAAAATTAGACTGAAGCACTGCTAAATGTTACTGGGAGGTTTGACTTGGCTATTCACTATTTCTCGCCTGCCAAACCTCGCATTTTTGCTCACCGAGGATTAGCTGAGCCGCTAAACCTCGACGAAAACACCATTCCAGCCTTCCAAGCCGCGATTGACCATGGAGCTACCCATCTAGAATCCGATACTCAGGCAACGAGTGACGGCCATGCTGTTCTATTTCATGATCCTGACCTCAAGAGAGTTGCCGGAATAGATGCATTGGTCTCTGAACTTACGCTCACAGAAGTTAGTGAGATCCGACTTGCCAATGGCGGAACCATACCTACGCTTTTTGAAGCACTCACCCACTTCCCCACTGCTTTTTTTAATCTTGACATCAAAACAAAGTTGGCGATTGAGCCGACCATTCAAGCGATAGAAGACGCCAAAGCGCACAATCGTGTGCTGGTTAGCTCGTTTTCCAACCCAACTAGAAAGTCGGCGCTGAAGAAATTTTCGCAGCCGGTTGCGACCAGCGCTTCCGCATCGGTGGCATTGGCGGCCTGGGCCAGCCACACATTCCTCTTTGGCTTGGGGTTTCGATCGATAGTTTCTGAGGTAGACGCTCTACAGGTGCCGGTGAGGCTGGGAATCGTAAATTTCTCAAATAGTGCATTCATCAAACGGGTCCAGCGGCACAAAACAGAGATTCATTTTTGGACAATAAATGACCCAATTGAGATGAGTGCATTAATCAATGCCGGCGCTGATGGCATAGTCAGTGATCGAGTTGATCTTTTCAAAACTGGGTAAACCCTGAGAGTTGTGAAATTGCGGGACTTCTAGCCATCTTCGCAAGGTTCTCCATGTGCAGGAGAACACATGACTGAATCGATGCGCGGAATGAGACTTGGGTCTCAATCTATGGAGCGTGAAGACGGTGTAGAGCTGGCCGCACGTCAAGTGGTTGAATACCGCTGCCCCGCCGCACACCAATTCAAAGTTACCTTCTCCTTAGAGGCTGAGCCTCCCGTTGAGTGGGAATGTAAGCAGTGTCAATCAGTTGCTCTTTTGGTTGGTA
Source organism: Aquiluna sp. (assembly GCA_049242305.1). Classification (GTDB taxonomy): domain Bacteria; phylum Actinomycetota; class Actinomycetes; order Actinomycetales; family Microbacteriaceae; genus Aquiluna. The sequence goes on from JBMLPC010000026.1 coordinate 27,792, forward strand.
GCGCGAAACTAAAAAAAATCGAAACTGGCGAAGTGGATCGCCCACGCACCCATTACGACATGGTTTTAGAGCGCAGAACCAAAGCAGAACTGGAAGAGCTTTTGCAAGAGGTATTGGCGGATATGAGAAAGCGTCGAGCTGAAGGCCGTCTTACGGCCTAGGTCGGATAATTCCCCATAGCGTGCAAAGCACAAAGGCCTCCACAACTATCCAAAAACTCATTTTGCTGCTTCCGCCCTCTCTTTCAACAAAGCGAATCGGCACCTCAATGATTTTTGCCCCCAGCAGCTCCGATCTCAGAGTCATCTCAACCTGGAATGCGTAACCATGAGCTTGCATCTTGGCTAAAGGAAGTCTTCTTAGAATCTCGGCAGAATAGATTCGAAAGCCTGAAGTCATGTCCTGAACATTGCTCCGCAGCATCCAGCGGGCGTATTTGTTACCGGTTCTAGAAATTGATTGCCTCAACTTTGACCAATTAGCCACCTCTCCCCCGCTGACCCATCGAGAGCCAATTACTAAATCAGCTGAAGTGGATGTTGCCAACATATTTGCAAGGTCTTCGGCGCGATGTGAACCATCCGCATCCATTTCAATCAGGTGTGTGTAACCCTTTTCTAGACATTGGGTAAAGCCCGCTCTGTAAGCATCGCCCAAACCCCGCTTCTTGTGTCTGTGTAAAACAGAAATTCTGGAGTCCAATCGGGCGAGGCGATCTGCAATCGCACCGGTTCCATCCGGGGAGTTGTCATCAATGATCAATAGGTCAACATTGTCAACATGAGAAAACAGGTCGCCAACTGTTTTCTCTAGCGTCTGGGCTTCGTTATAGGTCGGCATTAGAACTACCGCTCTCACTAAGTTCTCCTGCGCTTAGTAAGTATCGAAAAACCAACAACTACTAGAGCATTTACCCAATCAAACACGGACCCTATGACTACACCTGGCGTTAGGCCGGAATAAAGCGGCACTGACTCAATCATTGCCGCAGGTGTATACCATTCAACCTCACTCAAAACTTTTCCGTTCGGAAGATAAATCGCAGATAGACCGACTGTTGAGATATTTACAACGGACCGACCTGTCTCAATAGCCCGGAGTCTTGCAATGGCTGCCTGTTGGAAAGTTTCGTCCGAGTATCCAAAATCCGCATTGTTGGTTTGAGAAAGTATCACCTGCGCGCCTGAAACTGTAAGCTCGCGCAAAATCGAGTCCTCTGCAATCTCAAAACAGATCAGTGTGCCAGCTGTGAAGTCTGAAATTTCATAGATACCGTCCCGCGTACCGAAGCTGTAGCCGCGCGGAATCATATCGATGAGCTCCGGTGCAAACATGCGCCAAAATTCGCGGTCGGGGGCATACTCCGCGAATGGAACCGGTTGTTTCTTGTCATAGAAGTCAACTGGACCAACTTCGGGTGTCCAAAGAATCGTTGAATTAAAAGTCTCGTCTCCACGTTTTGTGATCGTTCCAAAAACAAATGGCGCATCCAATTGATTAGATAATGCGTTTATCTTGGCTCTTGCTTGCGGGGAACGAAGTGGATCTAAGTCAGATGCGTTCTCAGGCCAAACCAATAAATCAATTTCTCGACCACTTTGAACCACAATCTCTGATGCATCCAGGTGATTTTGAAGAATGGTTCCCGGTGCTTCTCTTGAGAAGAGCCCTGCCTTGGCATTTCCTTGAACTGCCGCTATGACTTTTTCTCCCTGACTAGTTGTTGTAAGCCCAATTGGTGTGAGCAAAGGGACGAGAATGGCGACCATGACCCCTAGTAGGGCCGGACGCAACAAATGTCTTGTTGAACGACTGAGTATGAGTAGCGCAAAAACTGATCCAATAAAGGCAATAACGAAGCTCAGAAGGCTAAGGCCTCCCCACCAAACCCAGCTGGCCATAAAGCTTTCCGACTGAGTCATTGAAAGCCTTGACCAAGGAAAACCTCCGTAGGGGAAATTATTTGCGCCAAACTCCCTGAGCGTCCAGATCGAGGCAAGTAGTAAAGCAAAGGGAATGATTTTCTTGCCCTTGCTGTCAAAACTTCGAAAAAGCCAAGCGGCTAACCCTGCTCCTAATGCGTGATAAATGGAAACTGTCGTGCTGAGCGCAATTAGTGGAATAGGACCCAGGTATAGAGAAATCCATTCAATGTGAGAGATGTAGAAAGCCTGGCCTGAGATAAAGCCGACCAAAACCGCCGGCCAGAATCTAAGTCCTAATACTGCGAGGTAGGTCAGCATCGGAATTAGAGGCGCCAGAATCCAGATGTTCTCGGTCGGAAAAACAACTAGCCCAATTAGGCCCGCCACAACCCCCAGTGGTATTCGCCAGACAAGCTCTCGCATGACGCTCAGCCTATTTCTAGATGTAGTAGCTGTAGGCAACGATCCCCCGTTTAACTAAATCGATCGCTTCATAGCTTGTCTGAGCAACTTTAGAGTCAGCTGAAACAGATATCTGGTCCAGTAGGTCGATGATCTGCTTACTCCAACGGATGAAATCTCCGGGTAGGAGTCCAGTTAACTTGAGGGCATCTTGCAGCCTTGCCCCAGTTGCCCAGCGATAAACACCCCATGCCATCTCAAGTTGGAGCCTCTGATCCTTTGGCAGTCGATAGTCACTCTGCAGATCTTGTAACTGCCGTTGGATCTCTTCGGTTTCAGCTAAGGCCTCCGCAAATGTCCCTCTCGGCAGTTTAGGTTCGAGCTCAGCCTCTTCTCCCCTGCCCTCGTAAACCAGACAGGCCGCCATTGTCGCCATGCCAGCGGCATCCAAATCTTTCCAGGCACCGGACTTGAGACACTGTGCAATCAAGAGATCTCTTTCTCCATAGATCTTGGCAAGCTGCAGCCCCGCTTTTGTTACTTCATATTCGCCATCTACCTGCTTTAGATATTCCAGCTGGGTGAGTAGATCGCATATGCGCTCAAAAATCTTTGCAACCTGGCCGGTTCTTGATTCGAGATGAGCTATCGATTGATCAATCTCTTTGCGAAGTCGATGGTAACGCTCCCCCCAGCGGGCGTGACTCTCTCTATCCGAACATTGGTGACAAGGGTGGGCTCGAAGCTCTTTGCGTAATCTTCCAAGTTGGGACTCAACGTTTCTGGCTTGTTTAGTGAGCCGAGTGTCTGCCCCGGAACGATTCTTGATGCGAGACGACTCACGCTCAAGATCACTAATTTCTCTTCTGAGTGCGGAGTATTGCCTAAAGTCACCAAGGTGACAGGCCATCGACTTCTCATAACCCAGCAGCGAATTCTCCTTGTCCGCTATGACCTGGGCAAGTCCAACAACTGATCTGTCAGCTTGAAATTGCGCAAATGACCGCTCCAGGACTTTGGCGGCGCGTTCCTTGCCAAAAGCCGAAATCAGATTAACTGCCATGTTGTAGGTGGGCTTAAAGGAACTGTTGAGCGGATAGGTTCGCTTGGAAGCCAGCGAAGCGACCAGGTTAGGGTCCAGTTGTCCTCCCCAAAGAACAACTGAGTGCCCCTCGCGGTCAATTCCTCTTCGCCCTGCTCGGCCAGTCAGCTGGGTGTATTCGCCAGCGGTTATGTTGACCCTGGACTCTCCGTTGAATTTATCAAGCCGCTCCAGCACCACAGTTCTTGCTGGCATGTTTATTCCAAGAGCCAAAGTTTCAGTTGCGAAAACTATCTTTACCAATTTACGCAGGAACAGTTCTTCTACAACTTCCTTGAAGGCTGGAAGTAATCCGGCGTGATGGGAAGCGTAACCACGCTCTAACGAATCCAACCACTCGTGATACCCAAGAGTGTCTAGATCATCATCAGCAATCGATGAACAGCGTGCCTCGGCAACTTGCCGAATTTCCTTTTGCTCTTCTTTACTGGTTAGGCGCAGTCCTTGTCGGCGGCAGCTGGTCACGGCCGCATCGCAACCAGCCCTTGAAAAGATGAAAAAGATGGCAGGCAAAAGCTCCAAGTCATCCAATCGCTCAACAACTTCGGGTTTTTCCAGCCTTGGAAATTGCCGAACAATTTGATTGCGCTCATTCGGAGAGTACTTTTTGCCACCCCACTTACCACGGGTGCGAAGTGGCGATCTAGCTCGAGCCTGGTGCTTCTGCAGCAGCTCCGGGTTCACGCGCATCTGGTTGCTGCCACTCTCAAAAAGCTCCAGCAGCTCAGTCCCGAATAGCACGTGCTGATGGAGCGGAACCGGTCTAACCTCCGAAACAATTACCTTGGTGTTTCCTCTGACCTCATCTAGCCAGGCACCAAACTCCTCTGCATTGCTGACCGTGGCTGAGAGAGAAATAACCTTCACATCTTTGGGAAGGTGGAGTATCACCTCTTCCCATACCGCACCGCGAAATCGATCTGCTAGGTAGTGGACCTCGTCCATCACTACAAAGCCGAGCTCCTTCAAAGTCTCCGATGTCGCATAGATCATATTGCGAAGCACTTCTGTAGTCATCACAACTATTTGAGCCTCGGAGTTTTGGTTATTGTCGCCTGTTAGAAGGCCGACTCTTTCTTTGCCGTAGCGCTTTACAAGCTCCGCAAATTTTTGATTGCTCAATGCCTTAATTGGCGTGGTGTAGAAGACCTTCTGATTTGATTCAATCGCGAGATGGATTGCAAACTCACCTATGACAGTCTTGCCAGCTCCCGTTGGAGCAGCGACTAGAACCCCTGCTCCATCCTCAAGTGCTTTGCAAGATTGCTCTTGAAAGTCGTCCAGCGGAAAGGCTAGCTCGGACTCAAATTTCTTTAGCTGCGGATAAGCGGCTGCGGACTTTGATTTTCGATATCGCTCGGCCGCTGACAGCTCACTCGAGTTCGAGCTCACTAACTCCCCCGAGCTTCTCCAGTTTTCTTTCCCGACGCTTGTCATTTGCGATAGCGATGCCGACGGCAATGAAATAAAGGCCAGTGAGTGGAGCCATCATCAAAAACATGGTCATTGGCTCTGCAACTGGTGTCGCAAGTGCCGAAACGACTGCAATTAGGAAAACTGCAAATCGCCATGACTTCAAGATGCCCTGACCTGTAGCCAGTCCCGCAAAGTTCAACAGAACCAACACCACGGGCATCACAAATGCGAGGCCAAAGATCAGAAGAATGCGTATAGCGAATAGGACATATTCACTGGCATTAATTACGTTCGTACTTCCCTCTGGGGTGAATCCAATCAAGACCACAACGAAGCCGGGTAGCGAAGCCCACGCAAGAGCCGTTCCTGCTAAAAACAGAGGTAGCGCTGCCGCAACAAATCCGATTGCGAAACGTTTTTCTCTCTGCTTTAGCCCTGGTGCTATAAATGCCCAGAAATTCCAAAGCCATATCGGCGCGGTCATCAGGACGCCGAGGAAAATAGAGACCTGAATTCTTAGATCAAATGCTGAAACGACTGTGCCGAAGTTTACGACGGCTTGGATACCGCGCTCCTCGGTGACATCAATCAGTGGCTGTTGGAGGAGCTTGAATACTGGATCAAATAGAAACCAACCGGCTACTGTGCCAGCGACTAAAAATCCCGCCGACCATGAAAGACGAACTCTTAGCTCCCGAAGGTGGGAACCAAGACTCATACGGCGCTCTTTGTTGTTGCGCCGCGCCATTAGTCTTGCTTCTTCTCGCCCTCTTTGGCTTCAGCGACAGCCGCTTCAGGCTCACCGGTCTTTGCGGTTTCCTTCTTAAAAATCTTTAATGACTGCGCCATGCTCTTTGCAAGAGCAGGAAGCTTCGGTGCTCCCCACAGCAACAGCACAATCGCCAGAATGATGATCCATTCCCAGCCTTGAAGTCTCATGACCACCTCTTGTCTACATCGATTTCTCGAATCCGATTCACCAGTCTACGCTGTCGTTCTTCCCGCCGACGAACCCTTTGCCTCACCAGTCTTCTTCTAGCCTCCAGGTTCTGACCAAGGTCTGCTGGGCCTGCGGCCTTGGCGGCCAGCGGCTCCACTTTCTCGTAGCTAGCTAGCTCTGTCAGGAGACTGCCAGTCTTCGAGGCGGCTTCGGAGAGCTTCTTGCCGGATTGAAATAGTCGGTAGCCGGTCAGGAAGAGTAGGTAGATTCCGGCAAGAAAACTCAATAGCAGCAGCCAGGTCATTCTTCGTCCTTCACTGCAGGTTGGCTAAGGGTTTGCAATGCAAACTCCCGAACCAACTCTCTTGCCTGCTTCGGCTCAAGCACCTCAACCATTCCCCCAAAACGCACGATGTGTCTTGGTAATCCGGTGAGACTGCCAACACGTATCTTTCCAATCCATCTGCCATTCTCCAAGGTGGGTTCGGATGCCACGGGAAAGTTCCAGAAAATCTCTGCAGCTTCTGGCTCAGCAGCAATCTTTATTACCTGCTCATCTACGGTGCCACCAAATACCTCTTCCGGGATAGTTGCCGACCTGGCTTGCTTAGATATGTCATCACCCGTGATGGAAATGTTCTGAATTCGATCAAGCCTGAAAGATCGCACCGCTTGATTGATGTGGCACCAGCCGCGTAGGTAATGCTTTTTGCCTCTGAGCTCTATTAGCAACGGATCAATTTTCCTGTTTGCTTGCTCACCTTTTTGGTTTCGGTAATCGCAACTAATTGTCTTCCCTGCACCAATTGCGTCATGCAACTGCTGCAAAAGTTCTGTGAGGCGGTTTGAGGCAATACTCGTAACCGGAACTGGGCCGGCATTTTTGAGGGCCTGTCTGAGCTCATGCAGAGCTCGGTTCGATGAGAACTGCGGCAGCGATGCCAAGTAGTCGAGCCCTATCGCTATCGAACTGAGCTGTCGTTTGCTCAGCGTGGGTGGGCCCTCGAGATTGGTAGAACCCTTGGCAAATGAAACCCAACCATCTTCTAGTTCTTCAAAATTGAGATGGAAATGAGTTACACATTTAGTTAGGTCTTCGCTATCAGTGATAGCTCGAACGGCCTTCAGCACTACCTTCTCACTGACATCGAATCGACTTGCCAATTCCGAGACCTTTTGATCACCCTCAGTCAGGACCAGTCCGACAATCGACAACGCCAAGTCAAAAAGTTCTACGGCATCAATTTCTTGTTTAGGCATGTAGTTTCACCGCCCGCTCTAGACCTGCCTTAATTCGCTCTGCGAGGGAAGCCGGACTAACCACCCTCACTTCATTCCCGTATTCAAGAAGGTCTTCCGCCAGCAGCACTTCGTCCATGAAGTTGATAGTTACCTTCGTGGATTCTGCACCGAAGTGCCACCAAGCCTCTGAGTCTTCTTCGACTTCAATCAACGCTTGATTGGCCTGCGTGAAAGCAACCAATTCCTTCTCGGCCTGATCAACTCGTTCTGAAGCGACCGGCTTAAAGGTTGCTCCAGTTGGGCGAACTTTGCTCGTAATTCTTCGCAGCAGATAGTTGCGCAACTCCCCCTGCCGCTCGGCCAGTAATACCCACTCCCCTTCGATTAGGCGGAGCTTTAGTGGGTTTACCTCTCTTGCTTCCGATTGGCCATCTGGAATTCGATATTCAAAAATAACCGTGGAGTAGTCCGTGATGGCCTGGGCAAGGGGCTGAAAAGCAGAGTGTCGAGCTAACAGACGTGGCGAAAGGAAACTCAGTTCGCGGTTCACCTCAACCATGCCGCGAGACTTCAATCGCGCCAGAGCGGTTCTGGCAGCCGATGCGAATTGCTGATTGTTCCAGGCCCTGGCAGCGAGTTCTGCAAGTCCAAGTTGCTCCGAAGAAAGACTGAACTCACGTGGCCATTCAAAGCTACCCTTTGCAATCAGGTAGCGACTGCCAATCTCAGGCTCGTACTCATCGATTTGCATGACCTCCAACTGAACGCCGGCATTGCGAAGCTCAGCCTTATCGCGCTCAAACATTTTGTCGCGAGCATCATCATTACTAGCTTCGCTATAGCCAGGAACAGAGTTGAATATATCTTGCTTGCTTAGCCCCAGCCTTGGCGCGGCAAGCAAACAGCACGTGAGCGTGAAAAGTCGCTCAGCGGGAGTTTGACCTGCCAACGATCCCCCTGGTTAGTTCTTTCCTAGAACATCAATCACAAATATCAATGTAGACCCTGGAGGGATGGAACCCTGAGCACTATCTCCGTATCCCAATTCCGGCGGAATAACAGCGATGACCTGCGAACCCACTGGCACACCATCTAGTGCTTTTACAAAGCCTTCAATTAGGCCGTCAGTGGTCACATCAAAAGCCGCTGGCGCCTGTCTCGGCCAAGAGCTGTCAAACTCTTCTCCAAGCCAAGTCCAACCGGTGTAGTGAACAGTGACGTTGTCACCCACTGCTACCTTCTCGCCGCGACCCTCAATCAAAATAGTCCGACGAAACTCGGTGGGTGCGTCTGACTGCGGAATCTGAATCCCGGGCTGACCAGATGGCGCAAGTATGACTGTCGGCATCCCAGCCTCCGCAGCCTTTGAAGATCCGTTTGCTTTTGGAAGAAATGCTCTGACAATGTCGAAAACGAAAACTACCCCGTCGTCTGCTCCTAAACCGAGTGTCGGAATGCCTTCGCCTCCGTGAACATTTTCTGGGCTCAACAGAACAGCAACTCGAGAGCCAACTGGAACTCCAGTTAGCGCTCCACAAAAGTCAGGAGAATTTCCTGGTATCAAGTCCTGGTAAATGTAATCTTCACTACCGAACTCACTTGCTTGAAACTGTTGACCAGTAGTTGCGTTATAGCCGGCGAAGTGCATTCCAACTCGCTGGGAGCCAACAATGAGTCCACCATTTCCCTCAATCAGAATCATTGTTTCCATTCCTGTTCCGGAAATTGGAAATGGGAAAGTGACAGTTGGTTGTGAATTGAATTCACCAGTTGCCTCTACCAGCTCAACGGCATCTCCGCCCTTATAGGTCTCACAAGTTGGTGCGATTCCGGCAACCGCTTCGGCGTATTCGCCGGTTTGAGTGACCGCTGGAGCACAGCTGGCCAGCAAGAGTGCTGCGGCAGCCAGTGCGATGGCTTTGGATTGTTTCTTTACGGTCACTTACTCTTCTTTCTCTTATTGCTCTCGTTTGTTACTTGGCGCAAGGTCTTTCTCAACTTCTTTTGTCCGACTTTGCGCTCGGACAGCCCAAACCACTGTTCGCTGTCTTCCTCGGACCCTTCAACTTTATTCACTCTTCGCTTGCGGAAGTCAGGCAATTGAACACCCTCAGCCAAACGTCTAGCGGTCAGCAGAAAGCCGGTATGGCCAATCATTCGATGTTCGGGCCTAACCGCCAATCCTTCTAGGTGCCAAGGCCGAACCAAGGTTTCAAATGCAGTTGGAGTCGTGAACTTTTCAGAGTTTTTTATTTCTTCAGCCACTCGTGAAAGTTGGCTAGCGGTTGCCACATAGACCACCAAAACCCCACCCGGCCGAAGGGCTGCAGCAACTGCCTCAATGCATTGCCACGGCGCCAACATATCTAACACCGCTCGATCGGCCGTGCCTGTTCTCAGGACCTCAGCAAGTTTCTCTTGCAGTGGGCCAATTGTGATTTTCCAGTTCTTAGGTGTTGTTGAAAGGAAATTTTCAACGTTGGCTTGAGCTATCTCTGCAAATTCCTCACGGAGCTCAAAAGAATAGAGCTTCCCCTTCTCGCCAATTGCGCGCAGAAGATAACTGGAAAGAGCTCCGGATCCAACACCAGCTTCGATCACAACCGCCCCAGGGAATATGTCCCCCTCGACAATGATTTGCCCGGCATCTTTTGGATAAATTATTTGGGCTCCTCTCGGCATTGAAAGCACATAGTCACTAAGCAATGGCTTCATTGCAAGAAATTGCTCGCCGGTTGGCAAAGTAAAAACAAACCCAGATGGCTTGCCGATGATTTCATCGTGCTTGATTTCACCTCGATGGGTGCCAAATCTTCCATCAGCTTCAAGGGTGAAGGTGTTCATTTTGCCTTTAGGCCCAGTCAGTTGAACCTTGTCACCTGCTGCAAAAATCTCAGACATGGATTCTCAAATCCTGCAGATTCGCAATAGTTAGACCATGCAACGAGTCAATAATTTTTCGGTCAGCACCAGTTGGCAGCTGCAGCATGTTTGTCACTCCAACAGCGTTGGTTCCCGCAGCAACCGCTGAAGTCAATCCTGTGATGGAATCTTCGAATGCGATGCAGTGTCTAGGTTCAACCTCTAGCGCCTCGGCTGCCTTCAAGTAAGGCTCAGGGTGCGGCTTTCCAAATCTCACATCGTCACCGGCAACAACCACATCAAAAGCATCAAACGGGATTGACTCAACTACTGCTAGCGCCATTCGTCGCATCGACATCGTGACGAGCGCAGTCTTTATTCCGGACTGGCGCAACTCCAGGAGAAGCTCCAAAGCTCCTGGTCGCCAAGGCAAGGATGCTCTCATTTGCTCGATAACTTCGTCGGTCAAATGGTCAATGATTTCTTGCACGGAGCGATCTTGAATACCGAATTTTGACTTTATGAGTGCAGAAGAGTCGTAAAGCGAAGAGCCGATTACGCCCTTTTCATCCTCTTCCGTCCAGGATGCCCCGTAGTGCTTGGCGAGACGGTTTTGGCTAATTGACCAGTAGTGCTCGGAATCAATCAGCGTGCCATCTAGGTCCCATAGCACGGCCATTGGAAAGGGGTTTTTTGACATTGCGGTAAGTCTAGTTGCGGCGTGAACTAGAGTTTTCATCTGGGCTAAGGAGTCAGATGCTGTCGGGTCGGGTGCTACTGGTTGCCTTCGAGGGCTGGAATGATGCCACAGAAGGCGCTTCCGGCGCACTCAAGGCGATCGCTGAACAGCTTCAGATGAACACGCTGGATGCGGTTGACCCCGAGGATTACTACGACTTTCAATTTTCACGACCCGTGGTCGAGTTTGATGCAAGTGGCAATCGAATCATCTCTTGGCCGGGTTGCGAGCTTCTTCAGGCTTCCAACGAGCAGTTGACGCAAACCCCTGCGCTTCAGAATCTTTATGTGTTGCTTGGGACTGAGCCCTCGAGAAGATGGCTCAGCTTTGCTGGTGAGATCTTGGAGATGGTGCAGGACCGGGATATCGATTACGTCATCATGCTGGGTGCAATGCTTGCAGATGTCCCCCACACTCGGCCGATGCAGATATTTAGAAGCTCGCAAAATGAAGCTCTCCAGCAGCTTTTCGATCTAGAACCCTCCCGTTATGAGGGACCCGTAGGAATCTTGACGGTGTTGGCCCAAGCCTTTGAGGTAGAGGGAATTCCAGTGCTGTCACTCTGGGGATCAGTTCCGCACTACGTTCACAACACTACAAATCCAAAAGCCGCTCTTACCTTTCTGAACGAACTAGCTTCCCTAACTGAATTCACATTCGACACCTCGACTCTGGCCAATCAAGCATTTGAGTGGGAGCGCTCAATAGACGAAATGGCACAGGGCGATGATGAGATGTCTGCCTATGTCAGCCAGCTTGAAAAAAATCGTGACTCGCTCGATGACGAAGAAGTTTCTGGTGATGCTCTCGCTCGAGAGTTCGAGCGCTATTTGCGTCAGCGCCCCGAATCACCCGATAAAGGCTAAACAGCCCCCACGCTAAGCAGTGCAAGCAGTCCGATTCCAACCATAATTCGCCAAATTACAAAAGGCATATAGGAACCGCGCTCTAGATACCTAAGCAACCAGGCAATCACCGCATAACCAGAAACGAAGCTCACCACTGTTGCGAGCGAAGTTGCAAACAGTAAGTCTGCTGGCAAGTTACCAAAGCTCTGGATGAATTGATAAGCACCAGCGGCCAAGACGGCTGGAATTGCAAGTAGAAAACTGTAACGGGCGGCTGCCTCTCTGGTAAATCCAAGCATCAAACCAACGGTGATTGATCCACCAGATCTGGAAACACCGGGAACTAAAGCCAACGCTTGCCCAACTCCAAATGCCAGACCACTCTTCAAGTCAATCTCTTCAATCCGCTTCGATTTCTTTCCAAACCGATCCGCTAAACCTAAGAACACACCAAAGACGATCAGTGTTATTGCGATAACCCAAAGCTGTCGCACGTCCTGCTCGATTTGCGACTCAAAAGCCAACCCCAGTACAACAATTGGCAAGCTGCCAATGATGATTAGCCAACCCATTTTCGCTTCTTGCGGTTGTTGCTTCCAGCTTCTAAACCCTGCTGTGAACCAACTAGAAAGAATCGACCAAATGGTTTTTGCGAAATAAAGAACCACCGCAAGCTCTGTGCCAATTTGGATTGTTGCAATGAATGCAGTCAATTGCGGCTTTGTAAGTTCTGAAAGTCCCATCAACTCTTGAGCAATTTGAACGTGTGCAGATGAAGAAATTGGGAGGAACTCCGTTAGCCCCTGTATAAGACCAAGAACTAGTGCCTCAAATAAGCTCACTGATCCTCAGCCTGCTCAAATGGCAAGTACTCACCATAGGTTTGCTGAAGTGCTTCCTCATAACCCAGGAATGCATCCTCGAGTTGTTCATAGGCCTTATTCAAAGCCTCATCTGAACCATCCCGCTTGGTAGCGGCAACGGCTAGGTGACGCTCTAGTGCTGAAACAAACTTCTGCAGAGCAACTGATGGATCTTCATGCATAACTAAAAGTTATCGCCTCTGGGCCTTGATTCCAAACACCTCGGCTAACGAATCTGCTCTCGTGCTAGATTTACCACTCGGAAGTCCGGGTGGCGGAATGGTAGACGCGCTAGCTTGAGGTGCTAGTCCTCGTATAGAGGGTGGGGGTTCGAGTCCCCCCTCGGACACAGTGGCTAAGTAGAATCCCTTGAGTGAGCAACCCTCAACTATCCCCCGCGATTAGCTACAGCATCGAGCACGCGAAAAGCCTCTTTAGCGGCAAACGAGTTCTCGCGCTCACTGGTGCCGGAATATCAACTGATAGTGGTATTCCCGATTACCGCGGTGAGGGAAGAGTTCAAAAGCACCCACTCACATTTGATGAATTCATGGGTTCAGAGCGCAATCGAGCCCGCTACTGGGCACGCAGCTTTGTTGGTTTCAGAAGAATTGAAAAAGCTCAAATTAATCCAGGTCACATTGCGCTTGCGCAGGCCGAAAACAGCGATCAATTAATGGGGATTATCACGCAAAATGTGGACGGCCTTCATAAAAAAGCGGGCAGTCAAAAAGTCATTGAGTTGCATGGAAGGCTTGATCAAATCGCTTGCGTGGGCTGTGGAAAGCGAATTTCTCGCGCAGAGATGGATGAACTAATCCTCGACTTAAATCCCTTACTAACCAAAATTCAGCAAGTTGAATTCTCTCCGGACGGCGATGCAGAGATTGAAGTCGCCGACGATTTCAAAGTTCCCAATTGCAGCTGTGGGTTGCACTTCAAACCGGATGTTGTGTTCTTCGGCGAACAAGTTCCCAAAAGCAGGGTTGAGCTGGCGGAATCTTGGGTGGCTCAAGCGGAGGCGGTCTTAGTTGCCGGCAGTTCACTAACGGTTAATTCCGGTCTTCGATTAGTAAAGCAGGCCATTAATCAAGGTAAACCTGCTGTTGTCGTCAACTTGGGGCCAACCAAAGCCGATAGCTTGGTGTCTGTCAAGATTAACCACTCAACTTCAGTGGTTTTAAAGGAGCTATTTAGTTGAGTGAGACAGTAATCGGTTTTTTCCGGCATGGACAAACCGATTGGAATATAGATTTGCGCCTGCAGGGCACCGCAGATATTCCGATGAATGCTTTTGGAATCGCTCAGGTAGAGCGGGCTGCTGTGGAAGTGGCAAAACAACCTTGGGATTTCATTGTTAGCTCCCCACTAGGAAGAGCAAAAGAAACTGCAAGCATTCTTGGCAATCAGCTTGGAATTGAGAAAATCCTCGAAGAAAAACTTCTCCTTGAACGGGCGTTTGGGATTGGCGAGGGAATGCTTTATGACGAGTGGAGCGCGAAATTCGCCCACCTGGACGAAATTCCAGGTGCTGAGTCCACAACCGAAATTACAGCTCGGGCGCAAAAATTACTTACTGAATTTCACTCAAACTTCGAAGGAAAAAAGATACTCGCCGTTAGCCATGGCGCTCTCATCAGGTTTGTCCTGCAGGTAGTAACGGATGGCACTATCCCACCCAAAGGGGAAAGACTTGAAAACGCATCTCTGAATATCGTTAGAAAAGTTGAAGGCTGGACTTTAGACCAGTGGTCGCCCAAACCCCTAGGAAGCTAGTTCCTGGGCAAGTTCAATCATCAGCTCTGCACTGTCTTCCCAGGTGAAGAACTGAGCTTGATCTAATCCCAATGCAGATTGCAGTTTCCAGGTGTTCTTGTCGCCTAGTCGTTTCACTTGCTCAGCAAAGGCAATTTCATTGAAAGGGGCGAACCTGAGGCCAGCTGGTCCTGCGACTTCCTCGAAAATCTGAATGTCGCTCAGCACGACCGGGCATCCTCGCGTCATGGCCTCCACGACTGGAATCCCGAAACCCTCATCCAGGGATGCGCTAACCAGAGCTTTGGCGCGATACAGCCACTCGTGGTATTCCTCATCGCTGACACCATTTTCAAATCGAAGGTTTGCCGACATATTTTTAGCCAAACGTTCCAATTGCAGCTTGCGAGCATCTGAGATTCGACTGAGTAGAACCAACGTATGGTCGGGTAGATACTTCATTCCCCTGATAAGGGTCTCGACATTCTTGTAACCAATAAAGCTACCCATATAGACAATCTCTTTGCTGTCATGTCGTAACTTCTTTTCAAGGCGCTCTGGCGCATCAGCTGCGTTATGGATCACGTAAATCGGTCGTTTAGTCAGCCGGTGAACTTCCATCTGATCCTTAGTCGTCTCTGAGACCGTTGCTACCGCATCAGCCAAATTGAGTATGCGACGCTGGGGCCAGTAACTAAGATGAAATAGAAACCAAACAATTCGGATAAATATGTTGAAATCCGCAGGTGGGGTTCTGTGGCGGTAATAGATCAAATCGTGCAGGGTGTATACCAGTTTGAAGTTTCTTCCCAAACCGGATGTTGTTTGCATTGGTGAGAATAAGACTTTGACACCCAATTTGTTGAGCCTGAATCCTTGCAGGAGCTCCTTTGGCGATGCAACCGGATTGGTTTTGTGAATTCTAAGATTTCTATGGTTTGGCAGTTGCTTTGCCTGCTCGTCGCTATTTACTAGAACTGTAAGTTCCGTCAGCTCAAGCGCTGCTGTAATCAAGCCAAGCGAGAATCTAGATATCCCATCAGGATGTATCGGGTCGATGTATCTTCCGTCAAACCAAAGGCCTTGCACTACCGCTCCAGCAGTTCGGCGAGACTTCCAGCAACCTCTGCTGGGGTTTCATAGTGTGTGAGATGTCCTGTCTTGGCAATAACATTTAGTTCTGCCCCAGTCCGCTCAGCGAGCGTCTTCTGTCCTGCAAGTGGCGCCACGATATCTCTCTCCCCCGCCACGATCAATGTCTTGCTTGGCAGGTGCTGGGCATAATCCAACACATTCGAGCTGGTAGCTGCCTGATAACCCTCATAGACGCTCTGGTTTGTCGCATAGGTTGAGAAATGGGCCGAGTGCTGGGCGTGAATGAACTTTCTGACGCCTGGTTTCCAGCTAGTGGTTAGCGCAACTGACATTCCGCGAACCACCAACTGGGAGCGAAGTAGGTTTGAGCCAGGCTTTTTGCCGAGTTCGTAGTAAGCATCGGCGATTGAGTTGATCAAACCACCCTTTTGGGTTGTTGTGATTGGATTTTGCAGCAATACCCGGTCTGCGACCAAACCATCTGCTAGTGCTCTACTCAACACCAGAGTGCCAAAACTGTGAGCTAAAACCGCATCAAATGGTCCTGCTCTATCAACAAAGTCAACTAACCACCTTGAATAATTTTCAATTGAGTGTTTGTCACTGAGTGGCCTTGTCTTCCCAAATCCAGGAAGGTCAGGAAGGACAAATCTCGCCTCTGGCAAAGCTCCAGCCACCCCCAATAGGCCGTGATGATCTCCGCGAAAACCGTGCACAAATAAAACTCTTGGCCCGCCATCCCCCAGCTGCCAAGTAGCGGTGTCACCCACGTCAGCTCGTTCTAGTCGCAATTGAGCTAGTCGGAAAAGACGATCTGGTGATGTTTTCAACACCTGCACTCCACCAGTCTATTTGTCTCAGCCCCGCACTATCGTGGCTGCTAGGAGAAATCTTGTTAGACATTGAATTTGAAGCTGATTTACCAAGCTGGGCAAAAAAACTTGCGGTTTTCGACTTGGAGACGACCGGCCTAGAGCTTTCGACTGCTCGAGTAGTAACCGCTTGCGTGGCGGTGATTGACGCCAATGGCGAAATTGAGCAATTGGATGAATGGCTAGTAAATCCCGGAATTGAAATACCCGAAGTTGCAACCTCTGTGCACGGCATCACAACTGAAAAAGCACTTAGTGAGGGCAAGGAAGCTAAGCTTGCGATTTCAGAGATTGTTTCGACGCTCAAACATCTAAACCAGTCGATGCCGCTGGTAGCTTTCAACGCTCCTTATGACTTCACAATTATGCAGTTTGAAGCGACTCGTTATGGAGCGGATTCACTTATTCCAGCCCCGGTTATTGACCCACTCGTTATTGATCGTAAGTTGCGGTTCGGACCTGGAAAGAGAAATCTGACAATTCTTTGCGACCTATATGGAGTCAGGTTGGCCGATGCACACAACTCAACAGCCGATGCTGTTGCGGCGGGTCGGTTGGCGCAGAAACAGGCAGCTAAGTATCCCGAACT
The DNA here is from genome assembly GCA_049242305.1 of Aquiluna sp. Lineage (GTDB taxonomy): Bacteria > Actinomycetota > Actinomycetes > Actinomycetales > Microbacteriaceae > Aquiluna. Next base: position 44,442 of record JBMLPC010000026.1, read on the forward strand.
TAAGCAAGACGTAAACAAGCTGCACGATTTGCAAATCAAGTGGTCGGAAGCGTGGACCAAAAACTTCCATGACTGGCTAGAAAAAGAAAACCGCCCGGTGGACCGGGCGGAGATCGGCTGGCCGATTAGGGCTAGCTGAAGTTCTTGTAACGCTCGTTGAATCGCTCAACGCGACCAGCGGCGTCCATAATTCTTTGCTTTCCGGTGTAGAAAGGGTGGCTCGCTGAGCTGATTTCCACGTCATAAACCGGGTAGCTGTTTCCGTCCTCCCACTGAATCGTCTTGTCAGTGGTAATGGTCGAGCGGGTTAGAAAGGCGAAGCCAGATGCGAGATCGCGAAAGACTACTGGCCCATAGGCAGGGTGAATGTCAGCCTTCATTTTTTCCTTCTTGGATTTGCTTGAGAACGCCTAAGAATAGCAGGAAAACGGGACTAAAACTAGCTGGCAATTACGCGGAAGCGGCCAGATTCATAGTCCACCCGCAACGGATAGCGGAAGGCTTCACTGACTGAGGCTGAGGTAATGGTTGCGCCTAGCTCCCCCCTAGCCAGGACTTTACCGTCTTGCAGAATTAGGGCGTGGGTAAAGCCAGCCGGGATCTCCTCCAGGTGGTGGGTGACCATAACCATCGCCGGCGCAGCATTACTGGTGGCATAGCCGCTGAGTAGTCGAATGGTTTGTTCCCTCGCCCCAGGATCCAAGCTTGCGACCGGCTCATCAAGTAACAAAAGCTCTGGATCTGTCATTACTGCCCGAGCTATTTGCACGCGCTTGCGCTCGCCATCACTAAGCGTTCCAACAGGTCGCTCTTCATAACCGGACAGGGCCCATTCCGAAAGAACTCGTCTTGCTCTTCTTTCGTCAAGCGCCTCGTACTCCTCATTCCAGCGCCCAACAATGCCGTAACTGGCCGTCAAGACGGCATCGAGCACAGATTCACTGTTGGGAATTTGTGAGACCAGCCCAGAGGAAGCAAAACCGATTCTGGTTCTCAGCTCAAAAACATTCACAGCACCAAGCTCTTGTTCGAGAATGGTGGCTTTACCCTCGGTTGGTTGAATTTGTGCAGCGCAAAGACGAAGCATGGTTGTTTTGCCAGCACCATTGGGTCCGATGACGACCCAACGCTCCGAAGAGTCGGCAACAAAGCTCAGCGAGCTCAAGACCGGCTTGCCCGATCGAACAACACTTACATTTTCGAGATTTATTACCGTTGACATCGCCAAAATTCTACCTCCCCTGTCTTGATTGGCTGGTCAGCGCCAAGCTTGCCACTAACATTTCCTCAACTGAGGCAGGGAGTGACATGGCAAGGTTTCTTGTGCTATTTGATGTCGACTCCACCCTGATCAACGAGGAAGCCATCGAGGTTTTGGCCGAAGAGGCCGGTGTTCGTGCCCAGGTCGCTGAAATTACCGAAGCTGCAATGCGAGGCGAATTGGATTTCGCGCAGTCGCTGAGACTCAGAGTCCAAATGTTGGCGGGAATACCTCAGTCAAAGCTGGAACTGGTAAGGGAAAAACTAACGCTCACTCATGGTGCCATGGAACTTGTAGCGGCCATTCACTCAAAAGGCGGAGTTGCAGCAGCCGTCTCGGGTGGCTTCAACCAACTTCTAGAACCCATTCGCCTCGCTCTCGGGCTAGATTTCGTGAAGGCCAATGACCTGGAGATTGAGTCTGAGCGATTAACTGGCAAAGTGATTGAACCAATCGTTGATCGCTCAGCGAAGGCTGAATTTCTGAAGATTCTGCAGGACCAGCTTGGTTTGCCTCAAGAAAAGACAATCGCCGTTGGTGATGGTGCAAACGACATTGAGATGATTCAACAAGCAGGACTAGGAATTGCCTTTTGTGCAAAGCCTGCGCTTCGCGAACATGCAGATGTTTCGATTGATAAAAGAGACCTCGCGGAAATAATCAGCCTTTTGCCCTAGGCACCGGTTGAGTGCAGTCCACCATCGACATGGATAATCTCCCCGGATGTTGCAGGGAAGAAATCACTCAGTAGCGCAACAAGTGCCTTCGCAGCAGGATCTGTGTCAGAAAGATTCCAGCCAAGTGGTGCCCGATCAGTCCAAAGCTCTTCCATTGTTGCAAAGCCTGGAATTCCCTTGGCCGCGGTTGTTCTGAGCGGACCTGCAGACACCAAGTTCACTCGGATTCCATCCTTACCAAGATAGCGAGCAAGATATCTGGCAGTTGATTCAAATGCAGCCTTTGCAACGCCCATCCAGTCATAAACCGGCCAAGAGATTGTTGCATCAAAAGTCAGACCAACCACTGAGCTGGGATTATTCAGAACTGGTTGACAAGCGACCGTGATGGATTTGAGTGAATAGGCAGAAACCTGAACCGCCGTTGAAACATCCGCCCACTCGGTGGATAAGAAATTTCCACCCAGGGCAGTTTGCGGTGCAAATGCAATAGCATGCACGATGCCGTCCAGTGAACCAACTGTGCTGCGAATGCGTTCCGGCAGCGCTGCTAAATCCTCATCATTAGTTGCGTCGAGTTCAATCACTTCAACTGGCTTGGGTAGCCGCTGCGCAATTTTCTGGGTGATGGGAAGCATGCGCCCAAAGCTACTTAGAACGACTTCCGCTCCCTGCTCCTGCGCGATTCTCGCCGCCGCAAATGCGATTGACGCCTCAGTCAAAACGCCTGTAATCAAAACTTTCTTACCTGCAAGAATTCCCAATTTCAAACCCTTCCTTTGGTTGCCAAGACTAGTGCCCCATGCCTAAACCGCCATCGACTGGAATTACGGCCCCTGAAATGTAGCTTGCTTGTTCAGAGGCAAACCAGGCGACAACCTTGGCAACCTCTTCGGCTTCAGCGAACCGTCCAATTGGAATTTGAGAGCGGTATTTGTCCGCCAGGTCCTGTGGAAGCGCAGCGGTCATGTCGGTATTAATAAAGCCTGGTGCAATCACATTTGCTGTGATGTTCTTTGAGCCAAGTTCACGCGTGATGGATCGCGCCATACCAACCAAGGCACTCTTGCTGGCTGAGTAGTTAACCTGACCGGCACTGCCATACAAACCTACAACTGAACCAATCAGAATGATCCGACCGAACTTGGCCTTGAGCATGCCTTTGGTTACTCGCTTCACTAGACGGAAAACTCCAGTCAAGTTCGTGTTGATGACTTCCTCAAACTCTTCTTCAGACATTCGCAGCAGCAAGTTGTCTTTCGTGATCCCGGCGTTGGCAACCAGTATTTCAACTGGCCCTAGCTTCTGCTCGACCTCGCTCAATGCCAAATCAAGTGAGCCTGAATCCGTAACATCGGCAACAACCGTTAGTGCGCCAGTTGGCCCTTGCCCAGATCGAGCCGTCACGGCGACTTTGTATCCAGCCGATACGAGCTCTTCGGCGATGGCGTAACCAATCCCCCGATTTCCACCGGTTACTAGGGCGACTCTTTGCATGTCTGACCTTTCGGGGAATACTCGAGACCACTTAGCGTTATGTTTAGAAAGTCTATTGTTTTGGAACCTAGGAGCTGAATTGGCGAAGCGGCAAAGCGTGACATCGCTGGAGCTTTCGCCTGAACAAGAGCGCAAACAGCGCATGATTCGCTATTCCGTGGCTATGAGCATCAGGACCCTTTGTATCGTCCTAGGCGTGGTTTCCACAGGCATCTGGATGTGGATCTTCTTCGCCCTCGCCATCTTCTTGCCCTATTTCGCCGTAGTTATGGCCAACGCCCAGGGTGGTCGCAGCAAGAGCCAAAGTGAGCGACTGGCACCCAAGGTCACTATTTCTGCAAACGAAATGAAAATTGACTGATCAGACCAAGTGCTCTCGGGCTGGATGCAGGAGCTCCGCTGTGAAGCTGGTTGATTGGCGTAATCCCAAAATTCATAACGAAGACCGAATCAAGACTTGGGGCGCCTGTGATGAGCACACTAAGTATCTGGTTGACTATCTATCTGAGCGAAATTTTTTCCTAAGGACTAGAGAAATTGAAGCAAAGCACAGTTAGAAGATGGGGCCCTTGGTTGGCTCTGGTTGTGCTTTTTGCGGTTGCGACATCACTACTTAGCAATTGGCAATTTGAACGTCGCCAAGAAAGAGTGAGTCAGATTCAGCAGGTGCTGGACAACTATGACCAACCGGCAATCCCCCTAAGCGAGTTGCAGTGGACGCCGCAGGAGCTACCTAACTCTCTGGAGTGGCGACCAGTGAAGGTTTCGGGTCAGTACCTGCCAGAAGTTTTCTTAGTTCGCAATCGTCCGCTAGCAGGACAGGCTGGCTTTTTACAGCTGGTTCCGTTTCAGGTTGATGATGGCAGCATCTTGATTATTGAAAGGGGTTGGCTCCCTGCATCCTCTCTATTGACTCAACCGCAATCTAACCCAAGCCCCGCTCCCGGACAATATGAATTGATTGTGAGGGTGCGTGCGGGAGAAGTGGACCTAGGTCGTGAGCCAGCCGAAACACTGGCTTCGATTGATCTTGCTGAGGTATCGGAGCGTCTGGGAATGGAAAACGTGATAGTCGACTACTACGGACGACTAGTTTCGGAAAACCCAGCTAACAGTCAAGCCCCGCTTCCGATGCCCAAGCCCAGCTTGAATGAGGGAAACCATCTGTCCTATGCCATTCAGTGGATCATCTTCGGATTGATGGCCTTTGGTGCTTTTATCTGGGCCTATCGCAATGATCAGCGGCTGGCAGCAGAAGCTAGAGGTGATGCACCCAAGCGAGAGCGCAAGAAGGGTCAGGCCGACAAAGATGCTGAATTCGAAGATGCTAACCAGTAGGCTTCTGCCATAACGAAGGGATTGTCATGAGCGTTTTGCAAGTGAGATTGATAGACCGAGTTGTGCCACGCAGTCGAATTTCTGACTTGGCTCTAATTTCTGCAGGTGCCGGTTTGACGGCAGTTCTTGCCCAAATTCAAATCCCTATGTACCCGGTTCCCATGACTCTTCAAACGTTTGCGGTACTTCTGATTGCCGCAGCCATGGGTCCATGGCGAGCCCTCTCCTCGATGGGACTCTACGTTGCCCTCGGCGCAGCCGGCTTGCCGGTTTTCGCTGGAGCTAAAGCGTTGGGGCAGGTGTTGCCAACCGCTGGCTACCTGTTCGGTTTCGCGGTAGCGGCGGTCGTGGTTGGTCTTTTAGCGAATCGTGGATTGGTAAAGAAGCCAGCAGCTGTGTTGGTGAGTTTTCTAGCAGGCAGCGCAGTTATTTATCTCTTTGGCGCTGGCTGGCTTGTGGTCGGACTCGGCATGAACATTCAGCAGGCGATTCTGGCTGGAGTAGTGCCATTCCTAATTGGTGATGCTGCAAAGGCCCTGTTGGCCGCTGCGGTTTTGCCTGCGGCTTGGAAGCTAGTTCGCTAAATAGAGAAGCCGATAGCGCGCATCATTTCGCGACCATCTTCAGTGATTTTCTCTGGCCCCCACGGCGGCATCCAGACCCAGTTGATGCGAAAAGCTTCCACTACCCCATCCAGCGCTTCAGCAGTTTGCTCTTCAATTACGTCTGTTAGAGGACAACCTGCGGACGTCAGGGTCATGTTAATAAGCAGGGCTCCATCCTCGGATTCCTGCAGGCCATAAATCAAACCAAGATCAACTATGTTTACGCCGATTTCGGGGTCGATGATGTTCTTCATCGCCTCGATTACCTGGTCGTATTTTGCTGCGGGTAGGTCTTTTGCGCTCATGCAGAAGCCTTGAGGTAACGGTCGTAGCCTTCGTTCTCCAGTCTTGCTGCAAGTTCTGCGCCACCCTGCTCGGCTAGCTTTCCGTTTACGAAGACGTGAACGAAGTCTGGCTTGATGTAATTCAAGATTCGGGTGTAGTGAGTAATGAGTAGCACTCCAAGATTGTTGTTGGCATGTGCTCGGTTGACACCCTCGGAAACAATCCTTAGTGCGTCAACGTCCAGGCCTGAATCAGTCTCATCCAAAATTGCAATTTTCGGCTTTAGAAGTTCAAGCTGCAAAATCTCATGGCGCTTCTTTTCACCACCGGAAAAGCCCTCATTAATGTTTCGCTCGGTGAAGTCAGGATCCATTCGAAGATTACTCATCGCAGCCTTCAGCTCGCCGACCCACTCCCTGAGCTTTGGTGCCTCTCCGCTAATAGCTGTCTTGGCGGTTCTTAGAAAATTAGAAACAGAGACACCTGGGACTTCTACCGGGTATTGCATTGCTAGAAACAGACCGGCGCGAGCACGCTCATCAACACTCATCTCAAGTACGTTTTCACCATCCAGCAGGATCTCTCCCTCGGTAACTTCATACTTCGGGTGTCCAGCTACTGAGTAAGCAAGAGTCGACTTTCCAGAACCATTCGGACCCATGATGGCGTGAATCTCGCCGGATCGAACGGTTAGGTCAATCCCATTCAAAATCTGCTTGTTGCCCTGGTCGGTAATAACCGAGACGTGCAGATTCTTAATTTCCAGTGTCGACATTGTCTTCCTTACTATCCTTCGTACTCAACAAAAACTTCATCGTTATCAATCAAAACTTCGTAGGTGCCTACCGGTTCATAGGCGGGTAGCGACAAGGGCTTACCCGTATTTAGATCAAACTTGGCTCCGTGCGCCCAGCATTCAATTGTTTCGTTATCAACAAAACCCTCCGACAGGGAGATTTCCCCATGAGAGCACTTGTCGTCAAGGGCCTTAACATCTCCATTCGGAGTGCGAATGATTGCAAGCGCGTGCTCGCCAATCTTCACTCTGATTGCTTTACCAGGCTTGAGATCAGCCAGAGCACAGATTCGAACTGCCATTAGCTTCCCGCCTTCTCAAGCTCTGCTTCAATAATCGAAATAAGTCGTTGCTCGACTTCTTCAATTTCAATCTTTTGAATGATTTCGCTAAGGAAGCCGCGGACAACCAGTTTCTTGGCTGAAACCTCATCAATTCCTCTGGCCATCAGATAGAACAGCTGTAAATCGTCAAAGCGACCAGACGCACTCGCGTGACCTGCTCCAGCAATCTTTCCTGTTTCAATCTCGAGGTTGGGCACTGAGTCAGCTCTTGCACCATCAACCAACAAAAGATTGCGATTGAGCTCATAGGTGTCAGTGCCAACAGCGCTCTCGCGAATTAGGACATCCCCCACCCAAACTGTGTGGGCGCCAGCTCCCTGCAGAGCACCCTTGTAGGCAACATTCGACACACAATTCTCAGCAATGTGATCGACGTAAGGTCGGTGCTCAAAGTAATTTCCAGTGTCAGCCAGATACACGCCATACATGTTGACTTCTGCCCCAGCTGAGTCGAGTTTGACGGCTGGGACAACTCTCACCAAATCTCCGCCCATGTTTACAACAATGTGTTTGAGTTTGCTAGCGCGGCCTAGCTTGGCAAACTGAGTTGAGATATGGGTTGAGCCACTCTCCCACTCTTGCAGGCTGACAAAGTTGAACTCTGCACCATCTTCCAAAACGATTTCAACGTTTTCAGCCAAGGCTCCAGACCCCACGTGGTCCAGCACAAGTGTCAGCCTGGAGTGGTTCTGCACGTGCACGAAAATGTGAGCTGCCGTTGCCTGTTTTGAAACCGGAGAAATCTTTACAAACTGAGGCTCCGCTACTTCGGTGTTTGCTGGAACCTCAATCAAGAGCGTCTTAGATGCGTTCGTCCAGGCAGCCGCGGCAATTCTGTCCTCAGGTAGGCCGGCGCTGCCGACGATGGAGTCCGAAGAATCAATCCATTTGCTAACCAGCGGACTGCTCAACCTCAGCTCAACGTCGGACTGGCCTATCTCTCCCATGACCTCGCTGTCTAAACCGCGCAATTTGTCCTGTGGGATGTATCGCCAGATCTCCTGGGTTTTGGAAATCTCTGGAAAATCAGAAACGGAAGTGGACTTTGGTCTTTCGCTTCTGGTTTGAATTGGGACGCCGTGTGAGTGCGCTGTTACTCCGTGTTGACTCACTATCCAACTGCCCCTTCCATCTGCATCTCGATGAGCTTGTTTAGCTCAAGCGCGTACTCCATTGGGAGCTCCTTGGCAATTGGTTCTATGAATCCTCGAACGATCATGGCCATTGCTTCATCCTCTTCGATACCTCTTGATTGCAGATAGAAGAGCTGCTCTGCACTAATTTGCGAAACTGTTGCTTCGTGACCCATCGAAACGTCATCTTCGCGGATGTCATTTGCAGGATAGGTGTCTGAGCGCGAAATAGTGTCAACCAGCAGCGCGTCACACCGAACAGTGTTAGCCGAGTGGTGAGCGCCGGGGTTCACTCGAATTTCACCGCGATATGAAGTTCTACCGCCGCCTCTTGCAATTGATTTTGAAACGATTGAGCTGGTTGTGTATGGGGCTAGGTGAATCATCTTTGCCCCAGCGTCCTGGTGCTGGCCTTCACCGGCAAAAGCAACCGAGAGGGTCTCTCCCCTTGCATGCTCACCCGCCAAAATAACGCTCGGGTACTTCATGGTTACCTTTGAACCAATGTTGCCGTCAATCCACTCCATGGTTGCGCCCTCGTGCGCGATTGCACGCTTGGTCACTAGGTTGTAGACGTTGTTTGACCAGTTCTGGATGGTCGTGTAGCGAACACGAGCATTTTTCTTGACGATGATCTCAACAACTGCACTGTGAAGCGAGTCAGACTGATAGACAGGAGCGGTGCAACCCTCGATGTAGTGCACGTACGAGCCCTCATCAGCAATAATCAAGGTTCTCTCAAACTGCCCCATGTTTTCAGTGTTAATTCTGAAGTAAGCCTGCAGTGGAATCTCAACGTGGACTCCCTTTGGAACGTAAACAAAAGAGCCACCGGACCAGACCGCGGTGTTTAGTGCAGCGAATTTATTGTCGCCGGCTGGGATGACGGTACCGAAGTACTCCTTGAAAAATTCAGGATGCTCTTTAAGTGCAGTGTCAGTGTCAAGGAATATTACGCCTTGCGCCTCTAGATCCTCACGAATCTGGTGATAGACAACCTCAGACTCGTACTGCGCTGCAACACCAGCGACCAATCGCTGACGCTCAGCTTCTGGAATTCCCAGGCGCTCGTAGGTGTTGCGGATGTCTTCGGGCAAATCTTCCCAAGTCTGGGCCTGACGCTCGGTTGAGCGAACAAAATACTTGATGTTGTCAAAGTGGATGCCGGAAAGATCAGATCCCCAGGTTGGCATTGGCTTACGCAGGAAGAACTCGTAACCCTTGAGTCTTCGCTCAAGCATCCAATCGGGCTCACTCTTCAGCCCGGAGATGTCTCGAACTACTTCCTCGCTGATTCCTCGTCTGGCTGAGGCACCAGCAGTGTCCTTATCGGACCAGCCAAACTCATAGTTCCCCAGGGCATCAAGCTCGGGGCGGTCGATGATTTTCTCTGACACTGAGTACCTCCTAATTCCGTAAGTACAACCCGCCAAAGTTCTCGGTATTCCTGCGGTAAAGCCGTGAGAGACTGGAGGGAAGGAATCTAGGCTATTTCTAGATCAACAAGAAAACTAGTAAGGATTACCTAAGTTGACCCTGGTCGCTAACCCGATTTCACGAGCCTTTTCTTCGCTTACTTCCCCAAAGCGACTGCGACTGTTCGTCTGGTTGTCATTAGCTACCCAGATTCTGATTGTCGTTACAGGTGGATTGGTAAGACTCACGGGCTCAGGGCTTGGTTGTCCTACCTGGCCCAAGTGCACCGATGATTCATTGGTGTCCACTCCTGAAATGGGAATTCATGGCCTTATTGAGTTTGGCAATCGTCTGCTCACCTTTGTACTGCTAATCGTGGCACTTCTGACCTTCGTTACTGTGCTGCGCATGCGCGAGGATCGTAATGTTTTGATCAAGCTCACTATCGGCTTCTTCGGTTTCGTTGCCCTGTTTATTGTTGGGCTAATTCTGGCCGTAGGCGCTATTGATGTTGCTTCAATTTCAGTGCTTACGGCATCTGGGCTCGGCATGCTGAGCATTGCGTTAGCTTTTGTTTTGGTTGCTAGGAAATCAGATAAAAACAGTTTGGTTGTCCCCGCTTTTGGTCTTGGGTTTGGCATTATTTTGCAAGCGGTAGTGGGCGGTATCACCGTGCTGACAGAATTGAATTCTTGGATTGTTGGCCTCCACTTCCTAATTTCAGCAGCGCTGATTGCCCTGGCTTCAGTTCTCGTCTTTAGAGCACTTCCTAAACCAGCATCACCGGTTGCTGGGATAGCAAGTCAACTTCGAATCCCAACAGTTTTTGTGTCAGCAATCACGATTGTGGTTGGAGTTTTGGTCACAGGCGCGGGTCCACACGCTGGAGATTCCAACACTCCAAGAAATGGATTGGATCTCGAGCTCTGGCAGCACTTTCATTCCTATCCCGGCTACTTGATGCTCGGATTGGTATTCCTTCAATGGATTTTGCAAGTTAGATTCTCAAAGAGCGCCTTATCTGTACTCCCCTCTCGAACTCTGACCCTTTTGCTACTCGTAACAATCGCTCAGGCAATTGTGGGTGTAGTGCAGGCAAGGCTTGGCGTTCCTGAATTTTTAGTAGCCATTCACATGCTGGGAGCAGCTGTTTTGTCTTCCTTGGTTACCTTTCAGTTTCTAGTACTCAGACGAGTTTCATGAAGACGGTTTTCTGGTTTCGAAGAGACCGCAGACTCCAGGACAATGAGGCCCTGAGCTTTGCAGCACATGAATCGAGTGAGCTTTACCCGCTCTATGTCTTTCCAAACGATATCAATAGCCTCACTCCCCTGCGTCAAGCGTCTGTAATTGAATCGGTCAAGAGCCTGGCGAGCAGCATCCCAGCCGGCCTCAACATAGCAATCGGCGATGCTGCAGAAGAAATCGCGAGTTTTGTTAAAAAGAGCGGTATTCAAAGAGTCGTTGCAACTCGGGCCTATGACACAAACGGGATGCTCGAGCAGGCAAACGTAGCTGAAAAACTGCATTCACTTGGAGTCTCGCTAAATCTGGTTGGCAGCAACTACGCGATTGTCCCAGGCACTGTTCGCAAGGACGATGGATCACCGCTTCGGGTCTACACGCCTTTCTATAAGCGCTGGTCTTTACTTGACTGGGGTAATCCATTCAAGTTGGACATCACGGGCGTGAACTGGAAAAAGGTCTCAACACTTTCGATACCGGCCGTTCAAGGTAAGACCCCATTTCCAGTGAAGGCATCGGAGGCGTTTGCTCTTCGCACCTGGCTGAGATTCAAAGAGCGAGCTCTAATGAATTACCACGATGACCGAAACAGGACAGACCTATCTGGAACCTCGCATCTGTCACACGCACTTGCACATGGTGAAATCCACCCCCGCACCCTTTTGGCGGAGCTTGGCGATAGCCAGGGCGAAGAGGTTTTTAGAAAAGAAATTGCTTGGCGAGAGTTTTACGCGGATGTACTGTTCCATAATCCACACACTCTGACTGAGTACTATGAGCCGCGCTTTGAGAAAATGCGTTACGACAAACCGAACACACCGAAATTCAAGGCCTGGCAAGAGGGCAAGACTGGCTATCCGATAGTGGATGCGGCAATGCGGCAATTGGTCGAATCCGGCTGGATGCACAACCGTTCTCGAATGATTGTTGCCAGTTTTCTAGTGAAAGATCTGCACATCGAGTGGCAGCATGGCGCTGAGTATTTTGAGAGGCATCTCACCGATTTTGATCCAGCTTCAAACTCTCATGGATGGCAGTGGACCGCTGGTTGCGGAACTGATGCATCCCCCTACTATCGGATTTTTAACCCAATTTTGCAGGGGAAAAAGTTTGATCCAAATGGCGACTACGTTCGAAAGTGGGTTCCAGAACTAAGGCACATTGATGGTGATTTGGTTCACGAACCTTGGAATCTAGTCGATGGCTATAGCCAAGGCTATGCAGAGCGAATTGTTGATCACGATCAGGAGCGCGCGGAGTCGCTGCTGAGACTTGAGGAAATCAAAACGAAAGATTAATTAGCGGGTCGATTGCAATTGCTAAGAAAATCAAAGTCAAGTGTGAAATTGATCCGTGGAACAAACGCATTGGGTTTGCTTCTTGTCCGTTCCTGGTAGCTCTCGCAAGCTTGTAAGACTCAAGCATGAACCAGATGCCGGAAGTTATGGCGACCGCGGCATAAATAAGTCCCATGTTGGCCACAGGAATCAACAGAAGTGTTGAAGCAAAATAAGCCCAACTGTAAAGAACGATTTGTCCTGTTACAACTTCGCTCTTCGATACAACCGGCAGCATTGGCACATTGGCATTGCGATAGTCGTCTTGGTACTTGATTGACAGTGGCCAGTAATGCGGCGGAGTCCAAAGGAAAATAATTAGGAATAAAACAATCGCGCTTAGTGAGATTTCATTAGTAACTGCTGCCCATCCGATGAGAGCTGGCATAGCACCTGCTGCCCCACCCCAAACGATATTTTGCGGGGTGCGTCTTTTCAGGCCGAGCGTATAGACGAATACATAAAAGAGGATCGCTGCCAGAGACAGCAGAGCCGATAGCAGATTAATGAATACGGCAAAAAAGACGACCGAGATGATTCCGATTGCCCAGGCAAAGACCAAAGCCTCTTTGGTTGTTAGTTCACCTGTGACCAGTGGACGATTCTTGGTTCTACCCATCACGCGGTCGATGTCAACATCGATGTAACAGTTGAAGGCGTTTGCACTGCCAGCAGACAGTGCGCCGCCGAATAGAACGCCAAGGATCAACCACAGACTCGGAATGCCCTGTTGAGCCAGAATCATGGTGGGCACCGTCGAAATCAAAAGCAGCTCGATGACCCGTGGCTTGGTCAGGGCAAAATAAGCCCTGACCTTCGAGAGCAGGCGCGCGCTAAGTTGCTGGCTGGTTGACATTTGTTCCAGTCTAAAGCCGCCAGGGGGTCGCCAAGGCCTGCGGGTATAGACTTCCAGCAACGCCAGAGCAGTGTTGCTGCGCCAATTCCAATCCCTATTAGTTAGGACCCCTCCATTGCTTAGCTGGAACGAATTAGATGATTTAGCTGTAAAGACAGCAAAGGCATTAGCGGCAGATGCGGTTGAAAAAGTTGGCAATGGCCACCCCGGTACCGCCATCAGTCTTGCCCCAGCCGCTTACCTCTTATTTCAAAAAGTAATGCGTCACGACCCAAGTGATGACCGCTGGATTGGGCGAGACAGATTTATCCTTTCGGCTGGACACTCGTCTCTGACCCTCTACACGCAGCTATTTTTGGGTGGCTTTGGTCTTGAATTGAAAGATCTTCAAGCCCTGCGAACTTTCGGTTCTTTGACCCCAGGCCACCCCGAATACGGCCACACCAAGGGAGTTGAAATCACTACCGGCCCGCTAGGGTCAGGTCTTGCCTCCGCCACCGGTTTTGCAATGTCCACTCGATTTGAAAGAGATCTATTCGATCCAAATTCCACTTCAGAATCACCTTTCGATCACTTTGTCTATGTAATTGCCAGCGATGGCGATGTCATGGAGGGCGTGAGCGCTGAAGCTGGTTCACTTGCCGGCCACCTTGGTCTTGGCAACTTGATTGTTATTTATGATTCGAATCAAATCTCCATTGAAGATGACACAAACATCAGCTTTAGTGAGGATGTTGCCGCTCGTTACCGCTCCTATGGCTGGGAAACCTTTGAGGTCGATTGGACCAAGGGCGATTACAAAGAAGATGTTGCCGCTCTCTACGACGCAATTCAAAAAGGAAAGCAGAACAAAAATCAGCCAACCTTCATAACACTCAAGACCATTATTGGCTGGCCCTCACCCGAGAAACAGAACACCGGAAAGATTCATGGCTCCAAGCTTGGTGCGGAGGAAGTTGCGGGATTGAAGAAGGTCCTGGGATTTGACCCAGCGAAAGATTTCGAAGTAAGCAGCGAGGTTCTCACTCACACTCGCGCGCTTGTTGAGCGTGGAAAGTCGCAGCGCAGCGACTGGCAAGTTAAGTTTGATTCCTGGTCCAAGGCAAACCCGCAGAGTGCAGAACTTTTGTCGCGACTTCAAAACGGCGAATTGCCCGCCTCTTTGGAGGACGCTCTACCTAGCTTTGCAGCCGGTGAGGAAATTGCAACTAGGGCCGCTTCTGGCAAGGTTCTCAACGCCCTAGCCGCTCATCTACCTGAGCTGTGGGGTGGTTCGGCAGATTTGGCTGAGTCAAACAACACAACCATTGAAGGCGCAGGCTCGTTTGTTCCTGCCAAATGGCAAACCAAGCACTGGAAGCCAACCAAGGGTGGTCGCATTCTTCACTTTGGTATTCGCGAGCACGCGATGGGGGCAATTCTCAACGGCATTTGCCTATCAGGGCATACTCGGCCATTCGGCGGAACGTTCCTAGTCTTTTCTGATTACATGCGTCCATCGGTCCGGCTTGCCGCACTTATGGGAATCGCTCCAATCTATGTTTGGACCCACGACTCGGTGGCGCTTGGTGAAGATGGGCCAACCCATCAGCCGATCGAGCATCTAACAGCGCTGCGCGCTATTCCAAATCTTTCGGTGATTAGACCGGCCGACGCCAATGAAACTGCATTTGCCTGGCTAGAAGCTTTGAAGCGAAAAACCAGCCCTTCAGCACTTGTCTTGTCTCGCCAGAATTTGCCCGTGCTGCCTCGCGGTGGCGAGTATGGTTCGGCAGACCTTGTTTCAAGAGGTGGATACATTTACGAAGATGCAAAAAACAATTCACCACAGGTAATCGTGATCGCCACCGGCAGCGAGTTGCAGTTTGCCGTTGAGGCCAAAAAGGAATTAGATTCCATGGGAGTTGCCACCCGCGTTGTGTCTATGCCCTGTGTTGAGTGGTTCTTTGAGCAACCAAAGGACTATCAAGACTCGGTTCTCGACCCAAAGGTTTTCAATCGAATCTCCATTGAAGCCGGACTCACAAGCGGTTGGCGAGAGCTCGTTGGAGACAGGGGCGTTTCAATAGGAATCAATCACTATGGCGCATCAGCCGACTACAAAACTCTCTTCAAAGAGTTTGGAATAACTGCAGCGGCTGTTGTCAAGGCGGCTCAAGGGCTAGTGGGAGGAACTCGATGAATCAAAACATGGTTTCCCTTACCAACGCCGGTGTTTCGGCTTGGTTAGACGACTTGTCCAGATCTCGAATTGAGAGTGGAAACCTACAGTCAATGATTGACGAATACTCAGTGAGAGGCGTCACTACAAACCCGACTATTTTTGCTGCGGCTCTCAAAACGGATGCCTACCACCCAGCCCTTCAACGTGAAAAGCAACTTGGCAGCAGCACTGAGCAGGCCATTCTTAACATCACTACCGAAGATGTAGCTGCCGCCTGCGACATTTTCATGCCGCTTTACCGGTCATCAAATGGTGTGGATGGCCGCGTTTCAATTGAGGTATCTCCTGACCTTGCCTTTGATAGCGAGAAGACCGTGGCCGAGGCAATTGCTCTACACAAAAAAGTTGCAAGAGAAAATGTCATGATCAAGATCCCAGCAACAATTCCAGGTCTTGCTGCAATCACGGAAGTGATTTCAAAAGGTATTTCAGTCAATGTCACGCTCATCTTCTCAATCGAGCGCTACCGATCAGTAATTGATGCCTATTTCTCTGGGCTTGAACTAGCAAAAGCAAATGGAGTCGCGCTCAACACTATTCACTCCGTCGCATCATTCTTTGTTTCCAGAGTCGATACCGAAATTGATAAACGGCTATCTCAACTCGGTCGTGAGGATCTTAAATCGAAGGCCGCTGTCGCGAATGCTCAACTTGCCTATGAGCTCTTCTTACAGGAGTTCAATTCCGCTCGTTGGCGCGCCCTTGAGGCCAATGGAGCAAGACTTCAGCGTCCGCTAATGGCTTCCACCGGAGTGAAAGACCCAGCACTGCCTGACACTTTGTACGTTTCCGAACTAATCGCACCTAATTTAGTCAACACCATGCCAGAAAAGACATTGCTAGCCTTTGCTGATCACGGGTCTGTCAATGGCAACTCGATTGAACCAAACCTGCTAGCCGCCAAGAATGCCATCTCACAGTTGACTGAAGTTGGTGTCAATCTGGATGAGGTTACCGACCTGCTTGAGAAGGAAGGCGTAGAGAAATTCATCGTTTCTTGGCATGAACTAATGGCGTCAGTAGATGAAGCTCTGAAGAGCGTTTGATATGAAGGTTCAACTAAGGCCAGAGCTAGCCGCTGAAATACAGTCAGTTATTGAAAAAATTGTTGAAGAGCGTATCGCCTCCCGAATTGCAGCAAAGGATGATTCAATCTGGGGCCCAGACGCTCAGTCAGAAGCGAGCATAAGACTTGGTTGGGTTACCAGCCCCTACGATTCTGTTGAGCTGATTTCGGAAATCATCAAGTTGCGTGATGATTACGCTGAGCGTGGCATAGACCGCTTTGTACTTTGTGGCATGGGCGGCTCTTCCCTGGCGCCCGAAGTGATCACTCGCTCTTCCAAAAAAGATCTCTTCATCCTCGACTCAACTGCACCGGATCAGGTGCGCCTGGCGCTTAGAGATCTTCAGCGAACCGCGGTTATAGTTTCCTCAAAGTCTGGCTCAACTGTTGAGACAGATTCTCAAAAGCGAACTTTCGAGCAGGCATTTAGAGATGCTGGGATTGACTCAACCGATCGAATAGTAATCGTGACTGACCCAGGGTCTCCCCTTGACCAAGCCTCCAGACAAGCGGGTTATACCGTCTTCAATGCAGATTCAAACGTGGGCGGTCGTTACAGCGCCCTGACTGCCTTTGGCTTGGTTCCCGCTGGTCTGACTGGTTGCGACATAGCAGGCTTACTGCATGACGCGGCCTCCGAACTTCCTAATCTGGAATCTGACAGTGTTGACAACCCAGCAATAGCATTGGCTGCTGCCCTTGCTGGACGCAGCCAAGTTGACAAGTTCTTGATTGAGGCGGACGCAATCCCAAGTTTCGGCGATTGGGTCGAGCAGTTGGTTGCTGAAAGTACCGGGAAGAACGATCGCGGCGTGCTACCTGTTGCAGTTTCCAGCGCTGCACCTGAACTGACAATGCAGCTCAAAGACACTCTTAGTGTGCGCTACGCGGTTGACGGCGCTGATGCGAGTTTTGCTGGTGCGCTGGGAGAGCTTTTCGTCCTCTGGGAGTATGCAACTGCCATAGCTGGTTGGCTGCTTGAAATTAATCCCTTTGATCAGCCAAACGTTGAAAGCGCAAAAATTGCGGCTAGAAAGCTACTTGACGAGCCCAGCTTTACCACTCAAATTGACTTTGTCGACCGCTCTATTGCAGTTACCGCTCGAGGCTTTCAAGTCAATGGCAGCACGGTAGAGGCCGCAGTTGAATCACTGCTGAAGCAGCTGGGTTCAGATAGCTATCTCTCAATTCACGCTTATCTACCGGCAAGCTCCTACCCACAATTCATTGAGCTCAGAGATATTGCAGCAAAGAGAACACAAAGACCCGTCACCTTTGGTTGGGGTCCGAGATTCCTTCACTCAACAGGGCAATATCACAAGGGTGGTCCAAAGCAGGGCGTGTTTCTTCAGCTGACGCAAGGCGTTCCGGAAGATCTTTCAGTGCCTGGTCGAGAGTTCAGTTTCGGCCAGTTGATCTCCGCTCAGGCAAAGGGTGATGCAGAGGTCCTCGAGTCGCACAACTTACCTGTTCTGAGCTTGCAACTTACAAATCCGCTAGAGGCACTGAATTTGCTAGAGGGAGTTATCCGTTCTTGAGAAATCCCCTTAAGCAGTCTGCGGATCTGCGCATAAAGAAAATCGCTGGTCCCTCAGGGCTGATTATGTTTGGAGTAACTGGAGATCTCTCTCGCAAGAAGCTCTTACCAGCGATTTATGATTTAGCAAATCGTGGCCTTCTCCCCCCGTCCTTCTCTTTAGTTGGCTTCGCCCGAAGGGATTGGACAACTGAGGATTTTCAATCAATCGTTGAAGAAGCTATTCGCAAGTTTTCTAGAACAGAGTGGTCGGACCCCGTATGGGAACAGTTGTCCAAAGGAATTCGATTTGTCTCGGGTAGCCACGATGATGCCTCCGCCTTCGACAGACTGAAGTCGACTGTTGACGAGCTAGATAATGAGCGTGGAACCGCGGGTAATCACACTTTCTACCTATCAATCCCGCCAAAAGATTTCCCACAGGTCATAAGCCAATTAGATCGATGCGGACTTGCCACCGCTAAGCCTGGCCAGTTTCGAAGGGTTGTCATCGAGAAGCCTTTTGGCTCAGATTTAAAATCTGCCCAGGAACTAAACGCAGTCGTCGAACGAGTTTTCCCTGCCGATTCGGTATTCAGAATCGACCACTACCTCGGCAAAGAGACCGTACAAAACATTCTTGCCCTGCGTTTTGCGAACCAGCTATTCGAGCCAATTTGGAACTCAGAGTTCATCGACCATATCCAGATCACAATGGCAGAGGACATTGGAATCGGCGGAAGGGCCGGCTACTACGACGGTATTGGCGCAGCCCGCGACGTTATTCAAAACCACCTTCTTCAACTTCTTGCGCTCACTGCCATGGATAGGCCGACCAGCTTCGAAGCCTCGCATCTGAGAGAGGCTAAGGAAAGAGTGCTAGCTGCCGTGACACTACCGAATAACCTTTCAAGCCACACTGCTCGGGGCCAGTACTCCTCCGGTTGGCAAGGAGGCGAGCAGGTGGTG
Source organism: Aquiluna sp. (assembly GCA_049242305.1). Taxonomy (GTDB): domain Bacteria; phylum Actinomycetota; class Actinomycetes; order Actinomycetales; family Microbacteriaceae; genus Aquiluna. Next base: position 63,007 of record JBMLPC010000026.1, read on the forward strand.
GGCTATCTCGAAGAGGACGGGATTTCCCCAAGCAGTAAAACCGAAACCTTCGCAGCTATGAGGCTTGATGTCGATACAGATCGTTGGAAGGGAACCCCCTTCTATATCCGCACTGGCAAGCGTCTAGGTCGTCGAGTCACTGAGATCGCAATTGTCTTCAAGCGACCAACTCACAAACTATTCGGCAGCGAAGATGTTTCACAGTTAGGCGAGAATGCGCTTGTCATCAGAGTTCAGCCGAATGAAGGAGTGACGATTCGGTTCGGCTCCAAGGTTCCAGGTCCAGTCATGCAGGTTCGTGATGTGACAATGGATTTCGCTTACGGACACGCCTTCACAGAAGATTCCCCGGAGGCTTATGAGCGTTTAATTCTCGATGTCCTGTTAGGAGAGCCGCCACTTTTTCCTCGCCAACGAGAGGTTGAACTCTCATGGCGGATTCTCGATCCCATTGTTGAGTTTTGGTCAACGCAAGAAATTTGTGAGCAGTATCAACCAGGCTCTTGGGGCCCCGAGGGTGCTGAACGGATGATGGCAGCAGATGGAAGGGCTTGGCGAAGACCATGATTGTCGAACTGCACAACACCAGCACGGCGAAGATTGCAAAGCAACTTCAGGAAATGCGCGACACTGGTGGAGTGGTAGCACTGGGCAGGGTGCTGAGCCTTCTCGTTGAAACCGACACAAAGAATCTTGAGGATGCAATAAAAACAGCCAACGCCGCCTCTCGATTGCATCCGTCCAGAATTATCGTTTTGGCTAAAGATCCCGATAGCCCTGCGAATTTAGATGCTGAAATTCGGGTTGGTGGTGACGCCGGAGCTAGCGAGGTAATTGTCCTCAAAGCATCGGGTCAAACGCTCACCAACATCGAGTCATTGGTTTCTGGTCTGCTATTGCCCGATGCTCCTATCGTGGCGTGGTGGCCTGCCAGTTGCAGCGATAATCCCTCTACGACTGATTTTGGAAGAATTGCTGGCCGCAGAATCACCAATTCGGCCTTTGAAATTGACTCTGTTGAATTCCTAAGACGTCTTGCGCGTAATTATCGTCCTGGTGATGGTGACATGGCGTGGACGAGAATAACGCTCTGGCGCTCCCAATTAGCTGCTCTTCTGGACCAACATCTGGACAAGAAAGTAATGGCTGTGACGGTGTATGGAAACACCTCTTCCCCAAGCACTCATTTGCTAAGCAGCTGGCTGAGACTCAAGTTACAGGTGGAGGTCGCAATTAGCGAGAAGATTGGTGATGCTGAAGTATCCGGTGTCGGCGGAGTCCAAGTGCATTTTGATGGTGGCGATCTTCGGATAATCAGACAGGGTCAGGTGGCAATTATTGAGCAGCCAAATCTTCCAGTCACATCAGTTCTTTTGCCACCTCGAACTGACCTTGATTGTCTGATTGAAGACCTTCGTTTCTTGGGTGAAGATACTGAGTACGCGGAAGTACTTATAGGTGGCTTGGCTAATGCAAATTAAGTCGTTTCCCAGTCAAGATGCTCAAGTAACTGCAGTCGCTGAAGCAGTAATTGCACTGGTTGAGAATAACCAGCGCGAGATGTTCAACCTAGTCGTAACCGGCGGTGGACTTGGAATACGAACGATTCAGCAACTTGGAAAGTTAGTCAAGGACCCGTCACGACTACGCATCTTGTTCTGCGACGAGCGATTTGTGACCAGCGCCTCTCCTGACCGCAATGAGGCCCAGGCATTATTGGCCTGGCCAACAATCACGCTCAGTGATTTTGTGATTTATCCGCAACCAACTAAACCTGTCCAGGCTGCAGCAGGAGAATTCTCTGCAAAACTCGAGGCCATGTTTGGAGACATAGCTTCTTCTGAATCCGCTTTTGATTTGGTCTTGTTAGGAATGGGAGAGGATGGACATGTAGCCTCACTTTTCCCAAACTCGTCACACCCTCCAGCCTGGGTGGTTGCTGAGACAAATTCACCTAAGCCACCAAGAGAGAGATTGAGCCTTAGCTACGAAGCTCTAAACCGCTCAGAGCGAGTCTGGTTTGTTGTGGGTGGCGCCAGCAAGACTGATGCCATCAGGTTGATTCAAGCTGGCAAGAACCTTCCAGCATCGAAAGTGCGTGGAAGCAAGGAAACTATCTGGTGGTTAGACCAGGAACTCAGCGACGCGCTTTAGCCGCGGCAGCTGCTTTCTCTCTGCGTGCACGAATAGCCTGCAGCGCTTCATCAAGAATCTGAGCAGCTTCAGCGTCAGTTCTGCGTTCCTTGACATAAGCAAGGTGCGTTTTATACGGCTCAATTTTTGCCACCAGTGGTGGATTGTTCTTGTCTCTTCCAGCAGGAAAGCCACAGTGCGGGCAATCGATCTCCGCAGGAACCTCTTCGTCTAGAACCGTTGCGGCAAAGAATGGGTGAGTTTCATGGCCGTTGGCGCAGTAGAAGCTCTTAGTGATTCGATCAACGTGATGTCCACGGTCTTTCTCCCCCATTGGACCGGCGCCAACTCGTGCGCCACGGATTGATGGAGTCGAGGACATTAGGCCCAGCCGAATCTAGTGAACAGGCCGAGAACAATAATTACCGCTACCCACACAAGGCCAAGAACTATGGTGATTCGATTCAGATTGCGCTCTGCTACTCCTGAAGACTGCATGGAGCTGGTTACACCACCACCGAACATGTCGGCGACACCACCACCTCGACCCTTGTGAAGAAGAATCATCAGGATGAGCAAGATACTGGTTATCGCTAGTAGTACCAGAAGTGCGGTTTGTAACGCGGCCATTATTCCTCCAAAAACCTTGCCAATTATAGAACTATGTGCTTCTTATAACGAGCGATACCGGCAAACTCGTCTGAATCAAGGGATGCCCCACCCACTAAAACCCCGTCAATGTTGGATCCCTGCATAAATCCAGCTACATTTCCGGCCTTGACGGACCCTCCGTAAAGGATTCGCACCTGGTCAGCGGCTTCTCCGAACCTTGTGGCTATTGCGCTTCTGATTTCAGCGGCCACATTCTCCGCCTGCTCAGGAGTTGCAACCTCACCCGTTCCTATCGCCCAAACTGGCTCGTATGCGATGACGAAGTCTTTCAAATTCTCCTGCTGTTCCAAAGCGGCGAGAGTCTGTCTGACAGGAATCGCACTTGGACCATGCTCGTGCAATTGCTCTTGCGTTTCACCAACACAAATTATTGGAGTGATGTTTGAGGCAAAGCAAGCCGCTACTTTGGCTGCTACTAACTCATCCTCTTCATCGTGATATTGTCTTCGCTCGGAGTGGCCGACTAGCGCGTACTTTACGGCAAGCTTTGCAAGCATCGCTCCAGAAATCTCGCCAGTATAGGCACCCGCTCCATGTCTTGAAATGTCTTGTGCTCCAAGTGACAGTTCAAATTTTTCCGCTTCAATTAGGGTTTGAGCGCTTCGTAGAGAAGTGAACGGAGGAATGACGCAAACCTCGACATCCTTGAAGTCGTGGTTCTTTTCGTTGAGTGTCCACGCTAACTTTTGAATCAGAGCAATCGCCTGCAGATGATCAAGGTTCATCTTCCAATTTCCAGCAATTAAGGGCGTTCTATCGGTCACTTAATACCTCTAATCCTGGAAGTGATTTACCCTCAAGAAACTCTAGACTGGCTCCCCCGCCGGTGGAGATGTGGCTGAATGCGTTTTCAGAAAAACCCAGCATTCTAACTGCCGCTGCTGAGTCTCCCCCGCCTACTACAGACGTTCCCGTGACACCCGAGAGAGCTTTGGCAATTGCTAGTGTTCCTTGTGCGAAGTTAGGGAACTCAAAGACACCCATCGGGCCGTTCCAAAAAACAGTCTTCGATGACTCGATGAGGTTTGAAAAATTCTTTGCAGTTTCAGGTCCAATGTCCAAGCCAATACCTTCTGCCGCAAATCTTGAGCTCTCGATTTCCTGGGCACCTACAACTTCGAACGCTGCATCTGCTGCAAACTTATCTGCGACCACAATATCGCTTGGAAGTTCAAGCGCCACACCAAGCTCTTGCGCTTTGGCAATGAAGCCGTTGACTTTTTCTAGTTGATCTTGTTCCAACAGGCTCTTACCAACCCTAAATCCCTTAGCGGCTAAAAAGGTAAACAGCATGCCTCCACCAATCAGGAGACGATCTACCTTCGGAAGCAGGTGTTCAATAACGCCCAGCTTGTCGGAAACCTTTGAGCCACCCAAGACGACCGTGTAGGGCCGCTCTGGATTAATTGTTAGCTTCTCTAGCACTTTGAGTTCAGCCTCAATGAGAAGCCCTGCAAAACTTGGTAGCACTTCGGCCAATTCATAGACGCTTGCCTGCTTGCGATGAACTACACCGAATCCATCGCTCACTAATAGGTCTGCCAGTGCTGCCAGCTCCCTAGCGAACTCATTTCTCGAGCTTGCATCCTTCGACGCCTCCCCGCCGTTGAAGCGAAGATTCTCAAGAACAATAACCTGGCCCTCTTGAATTTTCTCTACAGCGTCTTTTGCTGAATTACCTACTGTGTCAGTTGCGAATTTGACATCTTGCCCCAATAGCTCAGCTAATCTCCTGGCCGCGGGAAGAAGAGAGTATTTTGCCTCTGGTTTGCCCTCGGGTCGGCCGAGGTGCGAAATGATGATGACCCTAGCTCCGGATTCAACTAGATAATTGATGGTTGGGATTGATGCTCGAATTCGGCCGTCATCGGTGACGCGATCACCATCCAGGGGAACATTGAAATCACATCTTAGAAGTACTCGTTTGCCGCGAAGCTCGCCAGCCTCCTTGATGGTTCTTAGCATTAGAGCTTGGAAGCCACCAGGTCAGTGAGCTCAACGAGGCGGTTTGAATAACCCCACTCATTGTCATACCAGGAAGAAAGCTTGACGGTGTTATCGATCACGCGAACCAATCCTGCGTCGAAGATTGAAGAGTGAGCATCGGTGACGATGTCGCTTGAGACAATCTCATCTTCGGTGTAGAGCAATATGCCCTTGAGTGCGCCAGCCGAAGCTTCCTTGTATGCAGCCTTGATCTCGTCAACCGTAACCTTCTTTTGTGAAACCAAAGTCAGATCAGTGATTGAACCGGTTGGAACTGGCACACGCAGTGCGAATCCATCCAGCTTGCCTTTTAGTTCTGGTAGCACGAGACCGATTGCCTTGGCGGCGCCGGTTGTGGAAGGCACGATGTTTAGAGCAGCTGCTCGAGCACGGCGAAGGTCCTTGTGCGGACCGTCTTGCAAGTTCTGGTCAGCCGTGTAAGCGTGAACGGTAGTCATCAGTCCGTTTACGATGCCGAACTTGTCGTTGAAGACTTTGGCAAGCGGCGCCAAGCAGTTTGTCGTACATGAAGCATTCGAAATAATGTGATGCTTTGCCGGGTCATACAGGTGCTCGTTGACGCCAATAACAAAGGTTGCGTCCTCATTAGTCGCAGGCGCAGAGATTATTACCTTTTTGGCACCGGCCTCAATATGCTTCTTGGCTTTTTCCGCATCGGTAAAGATTCCAGTGGACTCGACCACAATGTCTACTCCGAGCTTGCCCCACGGCAGGTTGGCCGGATCGCGCTCCGCAAGCACCTTGATGGATTTGCCATTGACGACGATGCTGTCGCCGTCCACGCTCACCGCTGCATTGAGACGACCAGTAATGGAGTCATATTTGAGAAGATGGGCAAGACCAGCGGGGTCGGAAAGATCGTTGACTGCAACGATTTCAAGATTTGAGTTCTGTGCTAGGGCCGCACGAAGAAAGTTGCGGCCAATTCGGCCAAAGCCATTAATACCAATACGGGTCAAGATTTACTCCAGAGGGGTGCTTTGAATTATCTATTCCACGCGCCATTGGGCGGATTGGGCCTAGCCTAGCAGCAGAGACCGGCTGTTGACGCTTACAGAGCCGAAACGCTGGGCAACGTCTTCCCAATTCACAATGTTCCAAAAGGCCTTGACGTAGTCGGCTTTGACGTTCTGGTAATCGAGGTAGAAAGCGTGCTCCCACATGTCCAGCATCAACAGCGGAATGTTGCCCATCGCCAAATTGCCCTGCTGATCGTATAGCTGACCAATGATAAGACGGTTTCCGAGCGCATCCCAGGCCAGGTAAGCCCAACCAGACCCCTGAATTCCAACAGCCGCTGCCGAGAAGTGGTTCTTGAACTTCTCGAAGGAGCCAAAGTACTCGTTGATAGCGGCTAGCAATTCGCCACCCGGTTCACCACCCGTAGGAGACAGGTTCTGCCAAAAGATTGAGTGGTTTACGTGGCCACCGAGATTGAAAGCAAGGTCCTTTTGCAGCTTTGGAAGATTTGTAAAGCTGTTGGATTCTCGTGCCTCGGCCATGGCATCCAGGGCTGCATTTGCTCCCGTAACGTACGCCTGGTGGTGCTTTGAGTGATGAAGCTCCATGATGCGGGCCGAAATGTGTGGTTCAAGCGCGGCGTAGTCGTAGTTCAAATCTGGCAGTTTGTAAGTCATTTTTCCCTCTCCGTCAAAGTGAGCAGTTAGATTCGTCTATTTATTCCTCGAGTAAATCAGCAATTGCAGATTCGGTATCAGGTATACCCAGCTCTTGGGCTCGGCGATCTGCAGTGGCAAGTAGTCTGCGGATTCGACCAGCAACCGCGTCTTTGGTCATTGGCGGCTCTGCCAATCTTCCTAGCTCATCTAATGATGCATCCTTGTGCTTGAGTCTGAGCTCACCGGCGTACTTCAAGTGAGATGGTGCCTCAGGCCCAAGAATCTCAAGCGCCCTCTGCACTCTGGCACTAGCCGCAACGGCAGCTTGAGCGCTGCGGCGCAAATTAGCATCATCAAAATTGGCTAGGCGATTAGCTGCGCCGCGGACCTCTCGTCGGTTGCGCAACTCTTCCCATTTATCAACTTGCTCGATGCAGCCCATCTCTCGAAGAAGATCGGCAATCCCCTCGCCATCGCGAACGACAACTCGAAAAACATTTCTCACTTCTCGAGCCTTGGCATTCACGCCTAGCCTTCTCGCTACCCCTACCAACGCCATCGCAGACTCATTACCAGGGGCAACAACTTCCAGCGACGTGGATCTTCCTGGGTCGGTCAGCGTTCCCTGCGCCAGAAACGCACCGCGCCAAATCGCTCTTGCCTCATCCATCGTGGAAGAAACCAACGTAGAGGGTAGACCTCTGACGGGGCGTCCACGATTGTCGATTAGTCCAGTTTGTCTCGCTAGCAACTCACCGTCACGCATCACTCTGATCTGGTAGCCATTGCTGCGACGTAGCCCACCGGCTTGAACAACCGTTACTTCAGCAGCAACTCCGTAGAGTTCTGAGATTGCCTTCGCAATTCTTTTCGCCACTGATGCTGATTCAATCTCAACCTCTATCGCGATGCGACCGGATATCAGGTGTAGCCCACCACAAAAGCGCAGAATAGTGGCAAGCTCGGCCGCGCGAACCAGTCCATTTACTGGCTGAACACGTGCCAGTTCCTCTTTGATTGCCTGCGTGATTGCCACTCTATTCCTTACCCAAGTCTCGATGCGCAACCGTGATAGTAGCATCTGCTACTGCACTGAGCCGTCTCCCAATTTCATTTGCTATCGCAACTGATCTGTGTTTACCACCTGTGCAACCAATTGCAATTGTTGCAAATCGCTTATTCTCTGAACGATATCCTTGAAGAACGACCTCAAGCGCTGCTACGTAGTTATCAACAAAGTTCCGCACTCCAGGTTGGTTAAGTACATATTCACTTACTGCCGCATCATTACCGGTAAGAGACCGCAGACTTTCGTCCCAATGTGGATTTGGAATAAATCTTGCATCTGCAACCAAATCTGCATCTACCGGAATACCGTACTTGAATCCGAAACTTATGACGTTCACTCGCAAGAAATTTGCGTTGTCTGAGAAGGCTTCCGCTACTCGATTTGTTAGCTGATGTACGTTGGAATCCGAAGTATCGAAGATAAGATCTGCGCTCTCTCTCAGACCTACTAGCTCTGCTCGCTCCCTGGCGATACCGTCAAGAATTGTTCCATTGCCCTGAAGAGGATGCGGTCTGCGCACGGACTCAAATCTCTTTACTAGGGCCGAGTCACTTGCCTCCAGAAAAAGAAGCCGGACAGCTATTTCTCGGTTTTTGAGATCGTTAATTCGGCTTTGTAGCTCTGAGAAGAACTCCCCGCCACGCACATCGGTGATGACAGCAATCTTTGGCAGCTTGGCCTTACTTAGCGCAAACAGATCACTCATTGGACCGAGCATTTGTGGTGGCAAGTTGTCTATGACATACCAGCCCTGATCCTCTAAGGCGTTGCCAACGGTCGAGCGACCTGCCCCTGACATTCCGGTTACTACAAGTAATTCCGGTCTCTTGGTCTTGTCCATCACTCCCCTGACGGGAATAAGGTTAGTGCTTTCTAATCTCGGGCGTGTCGGATTATGGCAACTGCTCCAGCTGCTCTAATAGCTTCTTGGCTTGGGCCTGACTGAATCCAGGCAGGTCAGCAATTTCCTCGGCGCTAGCCGCTCTCAAGCGCTTCAGAGAGCTGAATTTACGTATTAGCAGGCGCACCTTGGCCTCTCCAAGACCTGGGAGGTCGAGCAGGGTCGATGCTATCGAAGAGGTTCGCTTGGCGCGTTGAGCTGTAATTGCAAACCTGTGCGCCTCATCCCTGATCCTTTGGAGTAGAAATAGCTCCTCCGAAGAGCGAGGGAAAATGACCGGGCTGTCGCTACCGGTTGTGAACACTTCCTCCAAACGTTTGGCCAGGGTGGCGATGGTTATGTCATCTATTCCAGCATCTGTCAGAGCCTTTGCCGCGGCATTTCGCTGGGGTAATCCCCCATCAATCAGCAGCAAACTCGGCCGATAACTGAACTTCTCGTTCTGATCGTCTTCCAGATACTTCAGTCTTCTGCGAAGTACCTGGTAGATCGCGTCAGCATCATCGGTTGCCTCTAGGTTAAATTTTCGATACTGGTTCTTCCTTGGAAGCCCATCCTCAAAGACCACCATGGAGCCTACGGTTCCGGTTCCGGATAGATGCGATATGTCAAAGCATTCAATGCGCAGGGGAGCGTTTGGCATACTGAGTGCCCTTTGCAGTCCGGCTAGTGCATCAGCTCTGGCTGCAAAGTCAGCAGTTCGCTTAAGTTTGTAGGACTGAAGTGATTGTCTGGCATTTGTCTCAACCGTCTTAGCCAGAATTGCTTTTTCTCCACGCTGAGCAACTTGCACGTCTGATTTTGAACCACGGAGCTCGCTAAGCCAAAGGCTAACCTCGCGTTTCTCCTTTGGTAAAACGGGCACATAGATGGCTTTTGGCACTTCGATGGGCTCCGCAGACTTTGGTGGATTATAGATTTGATGAAGCACGTACTCGATTAGTTCTGAATCATCGCGATCTAGTTCAAGGTCCACCACCATTCCCCTGGCACCGCGAATTCTTCCGCCGCGAACATTGAAGATTGCCACCGCCGCCGATAGCTCATCCCTGGCGAGTCCAATAAAGTCCGCGTCGGTCTGGTCGGAGAGCACAATTGAGGACTTCTCCAGAATCTTCTCTAGCGCTAGAACGTCATCTCGAAAATTGGCGGCTGCTTCAAAGTTCTCCGCTTCGCTCATCTGCTGCATTTTGAGACGCAATTGCGCGATGTATGACTCGTCACCAGATGCAACAAAGCTTCCCAGTTGCTTGGCTAGAGCCTTATGGGCTGCTGGCTCAATTCTCCCTACACACGGAGCGCTGCACTTCCCAATGTCGGCAAGTAGACATGGTCTATTGGCTCGACGTGCTCGGTCGAAGATTCCCTGGGAGCAACTTCTAACGGGGAAAACTTTTAACAGGGTATCGAGTGTTTCTCTAACAGCCCAGGACTGCGTATAGGGTCCGAAGTACTTGACGCCGGGAATCTCTCGGTTGCGGGTAATGAAGGCCCTGGGAATTTCCTCAGCCATGGAGATTGCTATGTACGGATAACTCTTATCATCGCGAAACCGAATATTGAAGGGAGGTTCGAATTGCTTTATCCAACTGAATTCAAGTTGGAGAGCGTCGTATTCGGTATTAACTATCGTCCACTTAACATCGGTAGCCGCCTGTAGCATTCGTTGAGTTCGCTCATGTAAGCGATCGAAGGTTCCGAAATAGCTGGAAAGTCGCGCGCGAAGGTTCTTAGCCTTTCCCACATATAGAACCTTGTTTCTGTCATCAACAAATCTATAGACTCCAGGATTTGTTGGAATCTCAGAGGTATTCGGACGAAAGCGAAGATTACTCATTTGCCAAAATGTCGGCTAGGAACTTCCCTGTGTGGCTGGCCTTACTCTTTGCAATTGCTTCTGGAGTGCCCTCAGCCACGATAGTTCCGCCGCCTGATCCCCCTTCAGGACCTAGGTCAATAATCCAGTCCGCCGACCTAATTACATCTAGGTTGTGTTCAATTACGATGACGGTATTACCTCTGTCGACCAGAGAGTTCAAAACAAGAAGTAGTTTTCTCACGTCTTCAAAATGCAGTCCGGTCGTCGGTTCATCCAGCACATAAATAGTCTTGCCAGTAGCTCTTCTTTGCAACTCGGTTGCCAACTTAACGCGCTGCGCCTCTCCACCAGAAAGTGTGGTTGCGCTCTGACCTAGCCGAACGTAGCCAAGCCCCACATCAACCAAAGTATTCAAGTAGCGGGCAATAGAGTTGATCGGGGCAAAAAATTCAGCAGCTTCGCTTATCGGCATGTTTAGTACATCGCCTATTGTCTTACCCTTGAAGTGGACCTGCAGAGTTTCCCGGTTGTAACGTGCCCCTTTACACTCCTCACAGGTCACATATACGTCAGGCAAGAAATTCATTTCAATCCGAATCGTTCCATCACCTGCGCAGTTTTCACAGCGCCCACCTTTGACGTTGAACGAAAATCTTCCCTGCTGGTAGCCCCGAACTTTGGCCTCCGAAGTCTCTGCAAATAGCTTTCTTATGTGGTCAAAGACACCTGTGTAAGTAGCTGGGTTCGACCTCGGAGTCCTACCAATTGGCGCTTGGTCGACATGTACAACCTTGTCTAGTTGATCCAATCCAGTAATTCGGGTGTGCTTACCAGCAACGCCCTTCGAGCCATTGAGCTTGATTGCCAGCGTTTCATATAACACGTCATTGACTAGCGATGATTTGCCAGAACCACTGACACCAGTAACTGCTGTCATTACTCCAAGTGGGAATTCGACGTCAATGTTCTTGAGATTGTTTTCCTTGGCACCAACAACCTTGATCGACTTACCAGTTGGTTTGCGCCTCTTTTTTGGGGTTTCTATCCTGATTCTCCCAGCGAGATATTCACCTGTAATGGAAGAGGAATTTGTGAGAATCGCCTCGTAGCTACCGCTGTGAACTACCTCACCACCATGAGCACCTGCTCCAGGACCTATGTCAACTAGCCAGTCTGCGGCTCGAATTGTGTCCTCATCGTGTTCAACCACAATTAGTGTGTTACCGAGATCACGAAGTTTGATGAGAGTTTCAATGAGTCTTCGATTGTCTCTTTGGTGCAAACCAATGGATGGCTCATCCAAAACATAGAGGACGCCAGTTAGACCGGCACCGATTTGGGTGGCTAATCTGATGCGTTGAGCCTCACCTCCCGACAGTGACCCTGCGGATCGCTCCAAGGATAGGTAGTCCAAACCGACTGCCAATAAGAAGTCAAGTCGTGCACGGATTTCTCGCAACACCTGAGCGGCGATTGTTGACTCACGCTTCGTTAGCTTGAGGGAATCAAAAAAGTTATGGGCCTGCGCGAGAGAGAGTTGGGCCACATCGTGGATGGACTTTCCATGTACCTTGACGGCTAGAACTTCTGGTCTTAGACGAGCACCTTCGCAAGCAGGGCATGGAACCTCACGCAAAAATTCAGCCCATTTACCTCTTGCCCAATCGGAATCTGACTCTTGGTAACGGCGCTCAACATATGGCAGTACTCCCTCGAATCCAGACGTGTAGCGCATCTCACGGCCGTACTTTGAACGCCACTTAACTTGCACCTCGAAGTCGTTACCGTAGAGAACGGCATCTCGCACTCGCTTCGGCAGTTTGTTCCAAGGTGTCTTTAGGCTGAAATCCAATTCCTTTGCCAACCCCTGCAACAGTCTCGTGAAGTAGGAGTAGAGCCCCTTGCCCTGGGTAGACCAGGGAATAATGACGCCGTCGGCAATTGAGCTCTCCGGATCGCCAACGACCAGATCTGCATCAACCGCCATCTTGGTCCCAAGCCCCGTGCAGTCTGGACAAGCACCGAAGGGTGCATTGAAAGAAAAGGTCCTAGGCTCAATTTCCGTTAGGTAAATCTCGTGCTCGTTTGGGCAGCTAAGTTTTTCACTGAATGTTCGCTGTCTCTTTTGATCGACAAAATCAACAATCACTCGCCCGTCCGCGAGCTTCAGGGCAGTTTCCACAGAATCGGTGATTCGACTTGCTGCCTCTGCCTTTATCACCAATCGGTCAACCACTACTGAGATGTCGTGCTTGTAGCTTTTCTTTAGTGGCTTTGCCTCTGTCAGAACGACTGTTTCACCATCAACTACAGCCCTGGCAAATCCCTGCGATTGCAAGGAGGCGAAGAGATCCTCGAACGCCCCCTTTTTCTGCTGCACAATTGGAGCAAGCAGCTGGAACTTTGTGCCCTCTTCCATCGCCAACAGCTGATCAACGATTGCCTGTGGGGTCTGCTTGGAAATTGCCTCGCCGCACTCCGGACAGTGAGGAATTCCAATCCTGCTCCAAAGAAGCCTCAGGTAGTCATGAATCTCAGTGATCGTTCCAACAGTTGAGCGCGGATTGCGGTTGGTTGACTTCTGATCAATTGAAACAGCTGGTGATAATCCTTCAATGAAGTCCACGTCCGGTCTATCGACTTGGCCAAGAAATTGTCGAGCGTAAGCAGATAGTGATTCAACATACCTGCGCTGCCCCTCAGCAAATATTGTGTCAAATGCTAGAGAGGACTTCCCGGAACCCGACAGCCCGGTAAAAACAATAAGTGCGTCTCGGGGAACCTCTAGATTGAGATTCTTCAGATTGTGGACTCGTGCGCCGCGGATGGAAAGCTTGCTTCCTGGTGGCGTCTGGATACTCACCGTAGAAGTCTATGCGTGACCAGCAGCGTCGAACTGCCTCAGCTCGCGCTTCAACTCAGCAATCTCGTCTCTTATTCGCGCTGCCAGCTCGAAATTTAGTGCTGCGGCTGAAGCTTTCATCTGGGCGTCCAACTCCAGGATGGTCTGCAGTAATTGTTCCCTGCCTGCCTTGCCGATGTCTTTGCGGCCGCGAATTGGCGAGACCGAAGTCTTGCCCTTAGGGGTCTTGCGCATCTGCTCCATAAGAGATTCCGTATCAACTTCTTCGCGGACAAGTGCGTCAGTAATGTCGGCTATCTTCTTTCGAAGTGGTTGCGGATCAATGTTGTTCGCTCGGTTGTACTCAACCTGAATTTCACGCCTACGGTTGGTTTCATCAATTGCACGCTTCATCGAATCTGTTACGCGATCGGCGTACATGTGCACCTCACCGCCGACATTTCGAGCAGCACGACCAATGGTCTGGATAAGAGCAGTAGTAGAGCGCAAGAAACCTTCTTTGTCAGCGTCAAGTATTGAAACCAGGGACACCTCCGGCAAGTCCAAGCCCTCGCGAAGAAGGTTGATTCCGACTAATACGTCGTAGATGCCTTGTCGTAACTCTCGAAGTAATTCGACGCGTCGAAGGGTATCGACGTCTGAGTGCATGTATCTAACCCGAATGCCCATTTCAGTGAGGTAATCAGTTACTTCCTCTGCCAGGCGCTTAGTGAGAGTGGTGACAAGCACGCGCTCACCCTTTTCGGTGCGCAACTTGATTTCCTCCATTAGATCATCAATCTGACCCTTGGAGGGCTTCACAACAATCTTGGGGTCAACAAGACCGGTGGGTCGAATGATCTGCTCGACCACCCCATCTGAGAGATCAAGCTCGTACTGTGCGGGTGTAGCAGATAGGTAAACGGTCTGGCCGGTTCTTTCCAGAAATTCATCGAAGCGCAAAGGGCGATTATCTAGTGCAGAGGGAAGTCGGAAGCCATACTCAACCAGGGTTCTCTTTCGAGACTGATCGCCATTGTGCATGGCTCTAATTTGGGGAATGGTTACGTGAGATTCATCGATAACCGTGAGGAAATCCTCTGGAAAGTAGTCAAGCAGACAAGCGGGTGGCTCTCCTTGGGCTCTGCCGTCTATGTGGCGGGAGTAATTTTCAATACCTGAGCAGAAACCCAACTCTTTGATCATTTCAAGATCAAATGTTGTGCGCATCTTGATGCGTTGAGCCTCTAAAAGCTTCCCCTGCTTCTCAAGTTCCCGATAGCGACTCTCAAGCTCCTCCTCGATTGCTTCTATTGCACGCCCCATTTGCTCAGCTGGTGCAACGTAGTAGGACGCAGGATAGATAGCAACGGATTGACGTTCCATGAGAATCTCACCGGTTAGCGGATTGATTCGGTAAATTTTCTCAATCTCGTCCCCGAAAAATTCGATTCGAGTAGCTTCTTGGTCATAAATGGCAATAACTTCCACGGTGTCGCCCTTGACGCGAAAGTTTCCTCTCGTGAAGTCAATGTCATTTCGTTGATACTGAATGTTGACCAAATCGCGAATCAGTTGATCTCGATCAATCCTCTGGCCTACTCGCAAAGGTAGCGACTGAGCCAAATACTCTTTTGGTGCCCCAAGACCATAGATGCAAGAGACGGTAGCAACAACTATTACGTCACGCCTTGATAACAGCGACATTGTTGCCGAATAACGCAAACGCTCAACTTCTTCATTTATTGTCGAGTCTTTTTCAATGAAGGTGTCTGTTTGCGGGACGTAAGCTTCAGGCTGGTAGTAGTCGTAGTAGCTGACGAAATATTCGACCGCATTTTCTGGAAAAAGCTCCCTCAGCTCACTCGCTAATTGTGCTGCCAAGGTCTTGTTGTGTGCGATTACAAGCGTTGGTCTCTGTAGACGCTCAATCAACCATGCTGTAGTGGCGGATTTTCCGGTTCCAGTGGCACCAAGAAGAACGACGTCGCGCTCTCCCGCTCGAATACGCTTTTCTAATTCATCGATTGCTTTTGGCTGATCACCGGATGGTGAATACTCACTGACAACCTTGAACGGAGTCGAATCATCCATGTGTCAAGGCCTTGTAGACATCACGCGCTCTGCTTAGCAATTCAGACAACGTACAGTTTGAGTCAATAACAACGTCTGACCTAGCCTCACGCTCTGCATCGGTGGCCTGAGATGCAATACGCCTGATCGCATCCTCACGGCTCATTCCACGCGCGAGGAGGCGCTCAATCCGGATTGATTCAGGGCAGCTGATTGTCACTACCTTGTCAAAGCGCAGCGGGGACTGCGTCTCAACCAGTAGCGGAATTGTGTAGACAATGACGCCCTGGCTGTTCAGCTTGGTTCGCTGCGCAGCAAGTTCCTGGATGAGCGGATGCAGCAATGACTCAACCTTTTTGCGAGTGCCAGGATCCGAGAAACTGATCTCTGCCAATTTCGCTCGATTCAGCTGCCCAGTTGCATCTAGCACCTGCTCGCCAAACTCAGCTACGAGTGCTGCCAGACCAGGTTGGCCCGGCTCAACAACTTCCCGGGCCAATTGGTCAGCATCAATTTCAATCGCGCCAAGTCTTACCCACTCAGAAGCGACCGTTGACTTACCCGAACCTATTCCTCCGGTTAGTGCGATTAGCATCTACTCAGAATAGGCCTGATTGGTCTTGTTACTTGTCTTCTGCTAGCTGGTCTCTTAGGGAAGTCAGTGACTCATCCTGTGAAAGTGAACCCTCTGGCGCACTAGCTGAGTCCGATGGCTGAGCATCTGGCAATCCAGCAAGCTTCTCGCGCATTGCCTTCACCTGAGTCTTGTGCAGTTCCCAACGCTGGTGAGCCTCCGCATAGTCAGCTTCCCACTTGCCGCGTGCCTCTTCATAGCCAGACTTCCACTCGTTGGTAGCAGGATCAAACCCTTCTGGGTAGCGGTAGTTTCCGCTCTCATCGTAGTCAGCTGCCATTCCATAGAGCACAGGGTTGAAATCAGTGCCCGCTGGGTCAATCTCGTCTACGGCTTGCTTTAGAGATAGCGAAATTCTGCGGCGCTCAAGATCGATGTCAATCAACTTGACAAATACATCTTGGTTAACGGTTACTACCTGGTCAGCGTGCTCAACGTGCTTTGAGGAGAGCTCTGAAATGTGGACAAGACCCTCGATACCATCAGCAACTCTTACGAATGCACCAAATGGAACAATCTTGGTGACCTTGCCTGGGATGTACTGTCCAATGGCGTGGGTTCTTGCGAATACTTGCCATGGGTCTTCTTGAGTTGCCTTGAGAGATAGTGAGACACGCTCGCGATCCGAATCAACCTCGAGAACCTCAACGGTTACCTCTTGACCAACTTCTACTACCTCACTGGCGTGCTCAACGTGCTTCCAGCTCAGCTCGGAGACGTGGACTAGACCGTCTACGCCACCGAGGTCGATGAAGGCACCAAAGTTCACGATTGACGAAACAACACCAGTACGAATCTGGCCCTTGGCAAGATCGTTCAGCATGGTGGTGCGGCTTTCGCTTTGACTCTGTTCAAGGAGTGCACGGCGAGACAAAACTACGTTGTTTCGGTTTTTGTCCAGTTCAAGGATCTTTGCCTCAACCTCAGTTCCAAGGTATGGACCTAGATCGCGGACCCTTCTTAGTTCAATCAGGGAAGCTGGAAGGAATCCACGTAGACCGATGTCAACAATTACTCCACCCTTGACAACCTCAATAACGGTTCCCTTGACGACTCCATCTGCTTCTTTAATCTTCTCGACGTCGCCCCAGGCACGCTCGTATTGCGCACGCTTCTTACTGAGAATAAGACGACCTTCTTTGTCTTCCTTCTGCAGAACTAGTGCTTCGATTGACTCGCCGACCTTGACGATGTCATTAGGATTTGCATCTTGTCTGATTGAAAGTTCGCGGAGGGGAATAACACCCTCTGTCTTATATCCGACATCCAGTAGTACTTCATCACGATCGATCTTCACTACTGTTCCGGCGATTAGGTCACCGTCATTGAAAAATTTGAGGGTTGCTTCGACCGCTGCTAGAAAATCCTCTTGAGAGCCGATGTCGTTGACTGCAATTTGCTTGTTGCCTGCGGTCGATTTGGTTGCCATATAGTTATGTACTTCACTTTTACTCGGGTCGTGCAAACAAAACCAGTTTCAGTCTTGACTTGCCCGACAAAACGGACAGGGAAAGCGCCCTAGAGCGCCTGACAAAGCCTAGCGGGATTCCTAGTGACCCGCCAGCTCCCAATTAGGCCCAACTCCGATGTGGACCTCGACCGGGACGGAGAGCTTTGCCACACTCTTCATGCTCTCAGTTGCCAGAATCCTTACCTGCTCCAGTTCGTTAGGCGCCACTTCAAAAACCAGTTCATCATGCACCTGCAGTAGGAGTCTGGACTTCAGTCCCTGCTTCGAGAGCCTTGAGTCGGCCTCAATCATGGCAAGTTTCATGATGTCCGCCGCGGTTCCCTGGATCGGTGCATTGAGAGCCGCCCGGCGAGCATTTTCACGAATCTGGAAGACTTTCGAATTTAGATCGGCAAAGGGCCTGCGCCGACCATAGACAGTTTCTGTAAAGCCATCAACCTTCGCGCGCTGAACAACTTGGTCTAGATATCTCTTCACTCCCCCAAATCGAGCAAAGTAGTCACTCATTAGCTGCTTGGCCTCAGTCTTTGAAATCTTTAGCTGCCGAGCCAGGCCAAACTCGCTGAGACCATAGACCAGCCCATAGCTCATCGCCTTAACTTTCGATCGCATTGCAGAGTCCACTTCGGATGGCTGAACACCGTAGATTCGGGAACCTACATAGTTGTGTAAATCCTCTCCCGCTCGGAAAGCTTCAATCAAACCTTCGTCTTCGCTGAGATGCGCCATGATTCGCATCTCAATCTGCGAATAGTCAGCCGTAAGGAGATCAACAAAACCCGATCCGGCAATAAAGGCGCTTCTCAACCTTTGGCCACGTTCAGTCTTGATCGGAATGTTCTGCAAGTTGGGATTCTCACTGCTAAGACGGCCTGTTGAAGTTCCGGTCTGCAGGTAGCTTGTGTGAACGCGACCATCTGGCTTTATCGCATCAAGCAGAGTCTCAGACATCTGACGAATCTTCGAAACGTCTCGATGGGCTAGCAGCTTCTCCAGAAATGGGTGGCCCGTCTGCTCAAGCAAATCAGCTAGCGCTTCTGCATTAGTTGAATAGCCCGTCTTCACTGACCTAGTTCCCTCAAATCCCAACTCTTCAAATAGAACTGTCTGCAACTGCTTGGGGCTTGCAAGGTTAACTTCGTGACCAATAATTGAATAGGCCTGTTTGGCTATCTCATCTACTTCTTTAGATAATGATTCCTTTTGACTTTCTAAATTCTCTCGATCGATAGCAATTCCGGTGGATTCCATTTTCGCCAGGACAACTGATGAAGGCAGCTCAATGGCCTGATAAACGGTGGTTATGGTCTTAGGGACAAGTTGTTTTGTCGTTACGACAAACAAAACAGCAGTAGCCCAAGCATTCAGTGAAGCCGGTTCCTCTGCGAAAAGCTCTAATGGGTCTGCACGAACAATGTCTACTCCCGCGAAATCTCTGAGGAGCTGATCTTGCTCATAGTCCTTTCGGGTTGGGTCGTGAAGGTATGCAGTGAGAAGCGCGTCATTGCGAACAGCGACTGGACCGATGCCTAATTCGATACATTGATGCGCAAAATGTTTCGAATCCCAGACGCCAAAACTTCCTTGTTTCAAAAGATTGAGGGCGGCAGTTACATCTTTACCATCCCAATCCAATCGCTCACCTGGACTTGCAATTCCAAGTCCAACCAACTTGCCATCTGCAACTTGGATAGAGACAAAGTGCTCTGCAGCCAAAAATTTGTCAAGTTCATCAGCAGTAGCTACCCTGCTCTCGGGCTGTTCAAATAAATCATTTACGTGTGAATGAACCTCCTCCTCTTCCTCAATCTCAGCCGTGGGAACAGGTATTTGTGCTCCGTTTGTTCCACGCAATTTGATTACTCGAGTTAGAAGTGTTCTGAAATTCAGCTTGGCAAAGACTGCCCTTACCTCCTCCTCTTGGACCGGGCCAACCTGCAAGTCGGTTATCTTGAAATCGAATTCTAAGTCGCGAACCAAATTGTTCAGCCTGCGATTTCGAATAGCTAGGTCTCGCTTGTCACGAAGGCTCTCGCCAACCTTGCCTGTGATTTTTTCTGCTGCCTTTAAAATCGAATCAAGGTCACCATAGGTCTGCAGCCACTTGGCAGCGGTCTTCGGACCTACTCCTGGTATGCCAGGGAGGTTGTCTGATGTCTCTCCTACTAACGCAGCCAAGTCCTGATACTGCTTTGCCGTAACTCCGTACTTGTCAAAAACGGCCTGATCATCCATCCGGGCAAGATTCATCACGCCCTTGATTGGATAAAGAATCTTGGTTTGATTGCTAATGAGCTGGAAGGTATCGCGGTCGCCCGAGACGATAAGGACACTCATCCCAGCCTGCTCGCCTTTGTTTGCAAGCGATGCGATTAGATCATCTGCTTCATAGCCTTCTCTAGATACAGAAGTGATGCGCATCGCAGCCAAAGCTTCAACCAAAAGCTCGGTTTGCCCAATGAATTCCTCAGGGGTTTCTCCTCGATTTCCCTTGTATTCGGGATACTCCGTGGTGCGAAAACTTTCCCGAGATACATCAAAGGCAACACAGATGTGTGAGGGCTTTTCGTTCTCCATCAGGGTTAATAACATTGAAATGAACCCATGCACGGCATTTGTGTGTTGACCCGATTGATTTCTAAAGCTGTCTGGACTGAGAGCATAGAAGGCTCGGAAGGCTAGAGAGTGGCCGTCAATAAGCAGCAAGGTAGGCTTCTTCTCAGCAGACATGTGCCTAGCCTACTTTGCTCAGGAGTAACAATGGAGAACGAAGTCGTTACATCAGCTCAAGCATTAGAGGTAATGCGACAGCGTGGACTCGGAGCCCTTGCGGATCGCATGGGAATCAAGCTTTTAGAGCTAAGCGCTGAGCGAGCGGTTGCGACTATGCCCGTTGATGGAAACACGCAGCCAATAGGACTTCTGCACGGTGGCGCTCACGTGGTTCTTGCCGAATCACTGGGTAGTTTTGCCGCAAATGTTCATGCCCATCCCTGGGGCTACGCAGTTGGAATTGAAATCAATGCATCGCACCATGCTTCAGCAAAGAGCGGATTAGTAACTGGAACCTGCACCGCAATAAAGCTTGGCAAGAATCTCACAACTCACGAGGTCAAGATGACTGATGAAAGCGGACAACTGCTTTCTACGGTTCGGATTACTAACTATCTTCGCCCGAAGGCATCTTCGGACCAAGCTGCTCAATAACTGCTTTAGCAACCTGCGCCATTGATAGCCTGCGATCCATAGATGCCTTTTGAATCCACCTAAATGCATCAGGCTCGGAAAGCTTCATCTTTGACATCAATAGCCCCTTTGCCCTATCCATAAGCTTTCTGGTTTCAAGGCGATCTGATAGGTCAGAGATTTCTTGTTCCAGAGCCGCAATCTCTTCACTACGAGCAATCGCTATTTGAATAGCCGGTATTAGATCTGCGGGCTTGAAAGGTTTAGTAATGAACGCCATTGCACCTGCTTCAGTTGCCCGAGCAACTAACTCAGTTTGAGAAAAGGCCGTTAGTAGGACAACTGGAATTTTTGCCTCAGAGAGCTTTTCTGCCGCTGATATTCCATCGAGCTTCGGCATCTTGATATCCATCACAACCACATCGGGCTTCAGTTGTTCAGCAAGCAAGAGCGCTTCTTCGCCATCTGATGCTTCTCCAACAACCTCGAATCCAGCTTCGGACAAGGTGGCAACGACATCCATGCGGATTAGGGATTCGTCCTCGGCTACTAGAACCCTCAGTGATTGTTGCATGGTGCTACTTTAGCCATTTCACCATCCACTACAATTGCCAAGACCGGCCGGAATGGCGGAACGGCAGACGCGGCGCACTCAAAATGCGTTGTCCGAAAGGGCGTGTGGGTTCAAATCCCACTTCCGGCACAGTTAGTTGGCGTAGCCAGGGGCGGCGCTATGCACAGCATCGCCAACCCTGTGAACTCTCAGAGAGTTGGTGGACCCTGGAATTCCCGGAGGCGAACCGGCAACAACGATTACTTCGTCGCCTAGCTTGCACTTGCCCGACTCCATAACAATCTCGTCGACTTGCTTGATCATCTGATCTGTGTGCTTCACGTGTTCTGCCAGAAAAGTAGTGGCACCCCAAACCAATGCCATCTTTCTTCTAACAGATTCGTTGGGAGTAAAGGCCAGCACGGGTATTCGCGAACGAAGCCTGCTGACTCGTCGGAGCGTATCTCCACTCTCAGTAAAGACACATACGTACTTACTTCCAAGCAGATCAGCTATGTCTAGAGCGGCCTTAACAACAGCGCCAGAGTGGGTGTGCGGCTTGGTTCCTAGATCTGGAATTCGCTCCAGGCCGTTCTCTTCAGTTGACTCGATAATCCGAGCCATCGTTGCGACTGTTTCAACCGGATATTTCCCAACCGACGTTTCGCCCGAAAGCATCAAAGCATCCGCTCCATCCAGCACAGCATTGGCCACGTCCGACGCCTCAGCTCTGGTTGGTCGACTATTTTCAATCATGCTCTCTAGCATTTGCGTAGCAACAATTACTGGCTTAGCCCATCTTCTGGCCAGCTCAACAGCCCGCTTTTGAACAAGCGGCACTTGCTCGAGCGGTAACTCGACACCCAAATCTCCGCGGGCGACCATGATGCCGTCAAAGGCGTCAACAATTTCCTCCAAAGCCTCCACTGCCTGAGGCTTCTCGATCTTGGCAATCACAGGAACAAACCGGTTCTCTTCCTTCATGATTTCATGCGCTCGAGCTACGTCCTTCGCTGAACGTACAAAGCTGAGGGCAATCATGTCCGCTCCGACTCGAAGCGCCCAACGCAGGTCTTCCTCATCTTTTTCACTCATCGCTGGCACATTGACTGCAACACCAGGCAAATTGATGCCCTTATTGTTAGAAATTGGCCCGCCGATTTCTACTTCGCAGACAACCTTGTTCCCCTCGACCTTCTTGGCTCTAAGCGCGATTCGGCCGTCGTCGATAAGAAGCGGGTCGCCCGCTTTCACATCTTGCGGAAGGCCTTTGTAGGTAGTGCCGCAGATGCTGGCATCTCCTTCAACTTCTTCGGTAGTTATGGTGAATTCCTGGCCGACAGATAATTCTTCTTTTCCATTCTTGAAGCGTGCAAGACGAATTTTTGGACCCTGAAGGTCAACCAGAATTCCAACCGGCTTATCAAGCTCCTCGGCAGCTTTTCTAATGTTGTTGTATGAAGCTTCGTGAACGGAGTAATCGCCATGCGAGAGATTGAGTCTTGCAACATCGACTCCGGCAGAAATTACCGCTTTGGTCTTTTCAAAATCCGCAACTGCTGGACCGAATGTTGCAACAATTTTCGCGCGTCTCATCAATTTTCCTTACTTAGCTATAAACCGAAATCGGTTGATCCGTTGGTTTCACTGGGAAAGGCAGCTCGGTCTCGCCTTCGAGAAATTCATCTACCGCTGAAGCTGCCGCCCGGCCCTCAGCTATCGCCCAGACTACAAGACTGGCTCCTCTACCCGCGTCACCTGCCACGAAAATCCCGTTTCCTGCGTGGTATTTGCCATCGCGGTTGAGGTTTCCGCCTTCGACCTCAAGACCCAGCTGCTTGACAACATTCTCTGCTTCGTTGCCTTGATAACCCAACGCTAGGAGTACCAGTTCAGCCTTGATTATTCTCTCTGTGCCGGCCTTTGGAATCCTCTTTCCGTTGACAAACTCCGTGTCTGCAACCTTGACACCCGTTAGCTTCCCATCCTCACCGACGAATTCAACTGTTGAGTGCAGATACTTTCGCTCACCAAATTCTTCATGAGCTGACTGGATCTCAAAGACGTTTGGCACCGTAGGCCATGGCATGTCTTCGGTTCGATCGCTGGGCGGCGTTTTCCCGATTGCAAGAGTTGTAACACTGAGTGCACCCTGTCGGGTAGCAGTTCCAAGACAATCGGCTCCCGTGTCTCCTCCTCCGAGAATGACAACGTGTTTACCTTCTGCTGTGACCTGTCCACTGAGAGCATCACCCGCTACTACTCGATTGGCTGAGGAAAGATAGGGCATTGCAAACTCAACGCCCGTTAGTTCTCGGCCTGGCACTTGAATATCTCTAGGCACCAGGGCACCGGTCGCAATCACGATCGCGTCGTAGCGCTTTCTGAGATCCTCCCAGCTAATGTCAACGCCAACGTTAACGTTCGTTCTAAACCGAGTGCCCTCAGACTCCATCTGGTGAATTCTTCGATCGATGTGGTGTTTTTCCATCTTGAAGTCGGGGATCCCGTACCTCAGCAGGCCGCCAATTCGATCATCGCGCTCGTATACGGCTACGGTATGGCCTGCTCTTGTTAGTTGCTGCGCTGCCGCCAGGCCAGCTGGTCCACTGCCAACAACCGCGACCGTCTTTCCGGTGAGTCGGTCAGGCACCTGGGGCAAAACCAAGCCGTGGTCGAAAGCATCATCAATAATGCTGACCTCGATCTCCTTGATTGTGACCGCTGGTTGATTTATCCCAAGTACACAAGCGTCCTCACAAGGTGCCGGACAAATTCGACCTGTGAACTCAGGGAAGTTGTTAGTTGCGTGGAGTCGGTCAATCGCCTCTCTGCCACGGCCGCGATGAGTAAGGTCATTCCATTCGGGAATCAAATTTCCAAGCGGACAGCCCTGATGACAGAACGGAATTCCGCAATCCATGCAGCGAGAAGCTTGCCGCTTTACTGTCTCAGAATTGCGTTCGGCATAGACCTCTTTCCAGTCCTTTATTCGAACGGGCACCGGGCGGCGAGGGGCGGTCTCCCGTTCAGTCACCTTGATGAAACCTCTTGGATCAGCCATTTATCACCTCGAGAATCTGGGTCCAAACTTCCTGACCGTCAGGTTCGTGTCCTAGCTCTAAGGCTTTCGCTTGAATCTCCATTACACGCGCGTAGTCGCGTGGAAGAACCTTGGTGAAGTTCTTGGCTTCTGTTGCGAAGTTGGTCAAGATAGCACTTGAGACAGCAGACTGCGTTTCTTCAAAGTGTCGCTGGATGAGATTTCTCAGTTCAATTTCGTCCTCTGCCGATAGCGAATTGAGACTAATCTCCCCCATCTGGAGAGCCTCACGGTTAACCTTTGATTCCGAGAGCTTGTAGACGTATGCAATGCCTCCGCTCATACCAGCAGCTAAGTTGACTCCAGTCCTACCCAGTATTACTGCCCTACCGCCCGTCATGTATTCGAGGGCGTGGTCCCCTACGCCTTCGACGACAGCAGATGCCCCTGAGTTTCTAACCAAGAATCTTTCACCGACGACGCCATTGAGATAGATTTCGCCAGCAGTAGCTCCATAGCCGATAACGTTTCCGGCAATCACGTTATCGCTGGCGACAAACCCACTGCCAACAGGCGGCTTTACCGCCACAATTCCACCTGACAAGCCCTTTGCAACATAGTCATTACAGTCGCCTTCGACAGCAATCTTGATTCCGCGCGGGATGAATGCTGCCAGTGATTGCCCAGCGCTTCCTCGAAGCCTTAGCTCCAGAGTTCCAGCTGGAAGTCCTTGTTCGCCCCACTTTTTAGTGAGTTCATTTCCGAGCATGGTCCCAATCGCCTGGTTCGTGTTGTTTATGTCCTTTTCAATCAACACGGAACGACCTTCGCTTAGTGCTGGCGAGGCTTCAACTATCAACGGGTAGTCAAAGTGCTTTTCGATTTCATGCCGCTGAGTGGTAGTTGATTTGAGAGGTGACTCACTCAGAATCTCCTTGGCGGCAAATATTGGAGAGAGGTCCATACCGTCAGCTTTCCAATGCCTGATGGCGCGGTTAGTGTCCAACAGTTCCACATGACCGATTGCTTCAGCTAAGTTTCTAAAGCCGAGAAGCGCCAGATACTCGCGCACCTCTTGAGCTAGGAATTCAAAGAAGTTCACAACATGGTCTGCTTGTCCTCGGAACCGCAGACGCAGATCAGGATTTTGGGTAGCAACACCAACTGGGCAAGTATCTAGGTGGCAAACACGCATCAAAATGCAACCCTCAACTACCAATGGTGCGGTTGCGAAACCATACTCTTCAGCACCCAACAGAGCTGCGATTAATACGTCTCTGCCAGTCTTCATTTGACCGTCCACCTGAACAACAATGCGATCACGCAAACCATTCAAGAGCAGTGTCTGTTGCGCTTCAGCTAGTCCAAGTTCCCATGGTGTACCAGCGTGCTTTAGTGAGTTCAGGGGGCTTGCACCAGTTCCACCGTCATGACCAGAAATTAGTACCACGTCAGCCTTCGCCTTGGCTACACCAGCCGCTACGGTACCGACCCCAAATTGACTAACTAGTTTGACGTTTATGCGAGCATTACGGTTTGCCCGTTTCAAATCGAAAATCAATTGCTTGAGATCTTCAATCGAGTAAATGTCATGATGCGGAGGTGGCGAAATAAGTCCTACGCCAGGCGTTGAATGCCGAAGTTCCGCAATCCATGGGTAGACCTTGTTGGGAGGAAGCTGTCCACCCTCGCCTGGTTTTGCCCCCTGGGCCATCTTGATTTGAATGTCATCGGCGTGCGTGAGGTACATCGACGTAACTCCGAAACGGCCAGAAGCAACCTGCTTCACAGCCGAACGGCGCTCTGGATCCAGCAATCGATCAGTGGACTCCCCGCCCTCGCCGGTGTTGCTCTTTGCGCCAAGACGATTCATGGCAATTGCCAATACCTCGTGTGCCTCTGGCGATATGGCCCCCATCGACATCGCTCCAGTTGAAAATCTTTTAACAATTTCTGACACCGGCTCAACCTGCTCGATCGGAATAGGTTGCCGATCCTGCGTTCGCAGCTCAAAGAGACCACGAAGAGTCATTAGACGCTCGGATTGGTCATCAACGGCTTTGGTGTATTGCTTGAAGATGTCGTAGCGCTTGGACCGAGTTGAATGTTGCAACTTGAAGACAGTCTCTGGATTGAAAAGGTGCGGTGGGCCTTCTCTGCGCCACTTCATCTCGCCACCTACTTCCAAAGGAAGGTGAGCCTTCGTCGCCCCCTCAAGCGGATAGGCAGCACGGTGTCTTTGTTCAATTTCCCTGGCAAGAATGTCAATCCCTACCCCACCAAGCTTTGAAGTGGTTCCGGTGAAGTACTTATCGACAAGCTCCTGAGCCAGTCCTATTGCTTCAAAAGTTTGAGCAGCCGCATATGAAGCGACCGTGGAAATCCCCATCTTGCTCATAATTTTTAGAACACCTTTGCCAAGTGCCTTGATCATGTTCTTGCTGGATCTCTCAGCTGTTATTCCTGTGATGACGCCTCGAACAACCAAATCCTCTGCCGTTTCAAGCGCAAGATAGGGATTGATCGCCGATGCCCCATACCCAATCAGCGTGGCCATGTGGTGGACGTCTCGAGCATCACCGCATTCAACCACCAGCCCAACCATCATTCGATCACCCTTGCGAATCAGGTGATGGTGAATTGCCGACAGACTCAGTAGCGATGGGATTGGAGCCAGCTCGCGATTTGAGTCTCGATCTGAGAGCACAACGAAAGTAGCACCGTTAGAAATGGCCTCATCAACCTCATTGCACATTTCGTCCAAGCGCTCTTCAAGGGCCGTTGACCCCTCGTCGACACGGTACAAACATGAAATCGTGACTGATTTGCCAATGTTGTTTGCCTTATCGATGTGCTTAATTCGTGCCAGTTCATCGTTACTTAGAATCGGATAGTCCAGCACCATCTGCTTCGCGTGTTCGGCAGTCGCAGTCAAAAGATTTCTAACTGGCCCGATAGCGGCAGTCATCGAAGTGACCACCTCTTCGCGGATAGCATCAAGCGGTGGGTTGGTCACCTGAGCAAATTGCTGTACAAAGTAGTCAAACAGCAACCTGGGCCTGTCTGAAATTGCAGCGATTGGGGTGTCCGTTCCCATAGCACCAATCGGCTCCTGGCCAGACCTGGCCATTGGTGTGATGAACTCCTTGATGTCCTCTTCTGTATAGCCAAAGACACGCTGTCTGCGATTCACAGATGATGATGAGTACCTGACGTGCTCGCGTTCCGGTAAGTCCTTGAGGTTGATTCGTGATTGTTCTAGCCATTCACCCCAGGGTTCGAGCGATGCGATTTCGGCCTTAATCTGTTCGTCTTCAATGATTACGCCAGCCTTTGTGTCGATTAGGAACATCTTGCCCGGTTGAAGTCGCCCCTTCCGAACGATTCGATCTGGGGTGATGGATGAGACTCCAATCTCTGAGGCAAGAATGATTAGGCCGTCTTCGGTAACAATGAAGCGACCAGGTCGGAGACCATTTCGGTCAAGGGTCGCTCCAACCAGATCTCCGTCGGTGAAGATAACGGCGGCAGGACCATCCCATGGCTCCATCAACATCGAGTGGTACTCGAAAAAGTCTCTGACTTGCGGATCAAAATCAACTTGCTTCTCCCAGGCTCCAGGAATCATCATCATCATTGCGTGAGGCAGCGAGCGACCACCTAGTACCAAAAGTTCCAAAACCTCATCAAAGGTCGCGCTGTCGGATGCGCCAGGCGTCACTATCGGCTTTAGATTATTAATGTCCCCAAGGACTTCGCTAGAAAGCTGGGATTCACGAGCCGCCATCCAGTTTGCATTTCCCTTAACGGTATTGATCTCACCATTGTGAGCAATAAACCGAAATGGGTGGGCAAGTGGCCATGAAGGAAAGGTGTTGGTTGAAAAACGAGAGTGCACGAGTGCAAGCTTTGACTTGAATCGCTCATCCGAAAGGTCAGGGTAGAAAGGCTCTAATTGAAGAGTAGTGACCATGCCTTTGTAAACAATGGTTCGCGTTGAAAGGGATGGAAAATAGATTCCTATCTCGCGTTCGCTGCGCTTTCTTGTCCTGAAGAGTTTTCTTTCTAACTCCAAACCTGAGACATCACCCGCGACAAAGACCTGCTCTATAACGGGCATTGCCGCCCTGGCTAAGTCGCCCAAAACATCTGGCCTAGTCGGTACAGTGCGCCAACCTAGAACTTTCAGTCCTTCTGATTTCGCTACTTGTTCAATAGACAGTTTTTCTGCTTTGGAATTCTGGTTTAGGAATGCGAGACCAGTTCCATAGCTTCCAAGCTTTGGGAGCTCAAAATCGACCACTTGTCTAAAGAATTCATCTGGAAGCTGTGTAAGGATTCCAGCACCATCGCCGGTACCAGCGTCCGATCCAACCGCGCCTCTGTGCTCTAGATTGCGAAGAGCACTGAGTGCGGTCTCTACGATGTCATGGCCAGCAGTTCCCCGAAGCGTTGCCACCATAGCAAGACCGCAGGCGTCCTTCTCCGCAGCAGGGTCATAAAGACCATGCGTCTCAGGCACCAAAGAATGGCGCTTGAACGGAGAAATGGTCACTTCAACTCCAATCGAACTCACAGATAACTGGGACGTCGTTGGCCCGAAATGTATTTACTTAGTTTGCTCCGATTCGGAGCTTTCAACAGACTTAGATTCAGCAACAGGTTCTCTGTTGGGAAGCCAAATCGAAGGTTCTAAGCCAGGGTGTCGGCGAGATTGAACCATGAAAAGGATTATGCCCAAGGTCAATCCGATCAGCGCTGACCAGATGTTTAGCCTTAGTCCAAGAATAATCTCACTGGGGTCGATTCGGATAGCTTCTATCCAGATTCGCCCAAATGAATAAATGACCAGGTAAAGGGCAAACACCTTGCCCCATTGCAGATTCAGCCTGCTGCCTACCAAAAGCAGGACCATTGCCCCAGTCAGGTTCCATATCATCTCGTAGGCAAAGGTTGGGTGGAAGAGCAGCCACTCAGGTAAACCAACCGGGTAAGCCGGATTACTACTCGGGATCTGCAATCCCCAAGGAAGGGTAGTCGGCAGGCCAAAGAGCTCTTGATTGAAGTAATTACCAAGTCGACCGATGCCCTGCGCTATCAATAATCCAGGAGCAACTGCATCTGCAACGCTCCAGAATCTAATTCCAAGTTGCCTGGTGGCTATGAAAACTCCAACCGCTCCGAGTGATATCGCGCCATAAATAGCGAGCCCACCCTCCCAAATTCTGAGCGTGGCCAGAAGATCTGCACTCTCGAAGAAGTAGTCGTCCGGATGAGTAATGACATGGAAGAACCTGCCACCCAGGATTCCAAACGGAACTGCCCAGAGTGCAATGTCGAGCATGGTTCCTTTCGGAGCACCACGCTTAGCAAGTTTGAAATCTGCTAGCCAGGTAGCAATTGCAATACCAGTCAAGATAAAAAGAGCGTAAAAATGAATCCGGAAAATGCCGAGATCAATAAAGGAGACCTCTGGTGATGGAATGCCGACGGTTTCAAACATCTAGTTAGTCTAAGCCACGGGCCAATTCAATTACCTTTTGACGCAGAGCGGAAATGCCGCCCTCCTCATAGGCATTTATGAAGGCTGTTCCAACAATGGCCCCATCAGCATAGGAATTGACCTCGCGCACCTGCTCGGCTGTTGATACACCAACCCCTACGCAGGCAGGCCTGTCTCCGGCCTCCCTGATTCTTGAAACGACCGAGCGAGCGAGCGTATCTAGCTGAGTTCGCTCCCCTGTGATGCCCATGGTTGAGACCGCGTAAACAAATCCTCGGGAAGCATCATGGGCCTGCGCTACTCGCTGTGAACTACTGCTAGGCGCAGCCAAGAAAACTCGCTCCAGATTGTTGCCTTCGCTGAATTGAATCCAGTTCGCGGCCTCATCAGGAATCAGATCCGGCGTGATGATTCCCTGACCGCCCGAAGCTGCTAGATCCTTAGCAAAACGCTCTACTCCGTAAGCAAGGATGGGGTTCCAATAACTCATCACAAGAATTGGGACTTCGCTCTTTGCTCTGACGGCCCTGATTATGTCGAAAACCTTACTTATCCTGAATCCATTCTGCAGCGCCTGCTCAGTGGCGCGCTGAATGACAGGGCCATCCATAACGGGATCAGAGTAAGGGATTCCGATTTCTAAAACGTTGCAACCGCTGTTTGCCATCTCAACCAATGCCTCAACAGAACGATCAAAGTCTGGATAGCCTGCAGGGAAATATCCAATCAAGCTGCCTTTAGACTCGGCAGCCCTTGCCCTTAGTAGTGATTCGACGGAAATCATAGAAGCCCGAAGTAACGACCGGCGGTTTCCATATCCTTATCACCGCGACCGGAAAGATTTACTAGGACAGAAGAGCCGGCTGGGAGAATCTCGCTAAGGTGTTTGATGCCAGCAAGTGCGTGAGCGGTTTCGATCGCTGCAATAATTCCCTCAGTTCTAGAAAGTAGCCTCATCGCTTCCATGGCTTCATCATCAGTGATTCCAAAGTAGTTAGCTCTACCAAGGTCCTTCAGGAAAGCGTGCTCTGGACCAACTCCTGGGTAATCAAGACCTGCGGAGATGCTGTGGGACTCTTTAGTCTGTCCATCTTCGTCCTGCAGTACATAAGTCTTAGCTCCATGCAGAACTCCCTGCGAGCCCTTCGATAAAGTCGCAGCATGCAACGGAGTATCAATTCCATTTCCGGCAGCTTCAAAACCCCACAGCTGAACCGTCGGGTCGTCAATAAATCCGTGGAAGATGCCGATTGCGTTTGATCCGCCACCTACACACGCCGCGACCGCAGTTGGAAGAGATCCGAGGACTTCAAGCATTTGCTGTCTGGATTCCTTTCCAATCACCGAATGGAAGTCTCTAACCATCGTTGGGAAAGGGTGAGGCCCCGCCACCGTTCCTAGCAGGTAGTGGGTGCTGTCGACGTTTGCGACCCAATCACGCATCGCTTCATTGATCGCGTCCTTTAGGGTTCTGGAACCAGTCGTCACTGGGACCACCTGCGCTCCAAGTAGCTTCATGCGAGCAACGTTTAGTGCTTGACGTTGTGTGTCAACTTCACCCATGTACACAACGCACTCAAGTCCGAAGTATGCCGCCGCTGTAGCAGATGCAACACCGTGTTGTCCCGCACCGGTTTCGGCGATAATTCTGGTCTTGCCCATGCGCTTAGTAAGGAGGGCTTGACCCATCACGTTGTTTATCTTGTGACTTCCGGTGTGGTTTAGGTCTTCGCGCTTGAGGAATACTCGCAATTCTCCGAGGGAGCGCGCAAACCTCTCCGCTTCGGTAATTATCGAAGGTCGACCCGTGTAAGTCTTATGAAGATGGTCTAACTCAGCCTGAAAAGATGGGTCGTTTCGTGCTGCGAGATAAACACTCTCAAGCTGATCTAGCGCCTCGATCAGCGGCTCTGGAACAAATCGGCCACCGTATTCGCCAAAGTATGGCCCTATAGAGCTCGAGAGGTTTTCTTTCATTTGGAGATTCTACGCGACAGAAACTATCTGCGGAATCAGTGAACGCCAGTCACCAGTAACAAGTGCTTCACCAACCAACACGGCATCCGCTCCGGCTGACCGATAGCGCCTCACGTCGTCGATGGTTTTGACTGAGGATTCAGCTACCGCCACCGCCTCGGAGGGCAAGAGTCCCGCTAGTTTCTCAAATAAACCAAGGTCAGTTTGAAACGTTGTTAGATCACGGGTATTGATGCCAATCAGCTTCGCACCCAATTCGCCAGCTGCCTCAATTTCAGATTCCTTGTGAGCTTCAAACAGGACGCCTAGACCGAGGCTGGCTGCAAATTCAGAAAGCTCTCGGGCGCGTGGTTGGTTTAGATAGCTAAGAATCAAGAGAACGAAGGAGGCACCTGCTACCCGCGCTTCGAGAATCTGATATTCACTGGAGATAAAATCTTTTCTCAAGGTAGGAATTGACACTGCCCTAGAAGCTTGTTCGAGGTCTTCAAGGTTGCCTCTAAAGCCGGAAGCCTCCGTCAGGACGGAGATTGCGTCAGCGCCGCTTTGTTCGTAGCCCTTCGCTAGCTCTCCTGCCTGAGGGATTTCAGCAAGAAATCCCTTTGAAGGGCTCGCTCTCTTTATCTCCGCAATCAACCTGATGCGGTCGAGCTTCGTCAAGTGTTCGTATATGTTGATGGGCCTTGGGACGCTTGTAATGGCAGCCATAAGTTGATCAAAAGGCCGCTTGGCCTCACGTTCTAAAGCATCCTTGGATGCTCGCAGAAATAGTCCCTCTAGCACTAGTGCTTTGAGTGCTGTCCGTCTACGCCGTAACCAGCCTTCTTCAGGTAGTAGCCAATTCCGACTCCACCAAGTGCGAGAACGGCCGATAGCCAGACCATCAAGGCATTATCAAGGAAGAAAAAGAGAGTTCCAATCGAAAACGCAAGAATTACTACACCGACTGTTGTCCATGCTGCAATCGAGTTTCCGTGTCCAGGCTCATCGTGATGTTCTGTCATTTTTCCTCCGATAAAACTCTACCCTAGCTCTGACTTTCCCAGAGGCCGCGTGGGTCAAGTTCTGAATTGTCAGACCGACTTCTTTTGCTGGCAGGAACTTTGAGCAAGGCTAGGCAAAGTACACCGGCAACGATTTGGCTTACGCCAAAGATCGCAGAGGTTGCAAGAGATTGACCCAGTGAGTTCTCTCCCGCTACCCCGGTGATGGACTCTTGCAATGCGATGCTTGCTGCGACGGATGAAAAGTCTGTTGAGAGCGCAAGGAACGCTCCCAGCCATAGCGCCACTACGGACATCAGTTTGAGTAATTTGGTCAATTTCCCGTACAGCGAGATTAGGAGAATCAAAATAGCTAGAGCGGGAAGCAGGGTTGATAGATCTGATAGTTCGGCCCCTGTAAGTGTTTGCTCTCCGACGGCTACCCACGGCAATAGCAACAGTGACCAACTGGCAGCTATGAAAAGAATAAGAAGCAGGGTCAGCCTATTCATTAGCCAGACCTTTGGCTCTTGCAATCGCCTTAACTACTACGGCTGCCTTTGACAACGTCTCTTGGTATTCAGTCTCTGGTACCGAATCCAAAACAATTCCGGCACCTGCCTGAACATAGGAGACCCCGTTTCGAATCACTGTGGTTCTGATAGCTATCGCGAGGTCTGAATTTCCAGCGAAGTCAAAATATCCGACCACCCCGCCGAATAGTCCTCGGTACGTAGGCTCTAGATTGTTGATGATCTCAAGCGCACGAGGCTTTGGCGCCCCCGAAAGAGTTCCCGCTGGAAAGGTTGCAAGTAAAGCATCAATTGCCCCCATACCATTCCTGAGTTGTCCTTCCACCGTTGACACTAAATGCATAACGTGACTGAAACGATGGATTTGCATGAATTCGGATACTTGCAGCGTCTCGGGTTTGCACACCCGGAGAAGATCATTTCGCGAAAGATCAACCAACATCAAGTGCTCGCTTCGCTCTTTCTCGTCTGCCATTAGTTCATCCGCCAACCGCAGATCCTCCGTTGCGCTCTCGCTCCTGGGTCTTGAACCGGCGATTGGGTGAGTGATAACTCGTCCCTTTGAAATCTTTACCAGTGCCTCTGGCGATGACCCGACAATGTCAAAAGGCCCGTTATCGTCCTCCATACGGATTAGATACATATAAGGACTTGGATTGCTAGCCCTAAGGGATCTATAGACATCTAGCGCGTCACCCTGAAACTCTTGATCAAATCTCTGCGAGATGACAACCTGAAACACGTCACCAACGCGAACGAATTCTTTTGCCTTTTCGACCGAAGACAAGAATTCTTCTCGTGTCGTGTTTGCAGTGAAGCTTTCAACCCCCTCAACAATTGGAGAAATCAACGCAGGCGTCGGATTCCATAAGCTCTCTTCAAGTTCACCCAGCTCAGCCAGGGCACTCTCGTATTTGCGGGCCACCGAATCCACGCCGTCAATGAAAACAACACTCACGAGAACCACTTCAGACTTGAGGTGATCGACGATCACTAACTCAGAAAACTGCAGGAACGAATAAAGCGGGATCTGGTAATCCTCAGCCTTTCGTGGAGGTAGATTCTCTAATTTCTCAGTCAATCCCCAACTAATAAAACCAACCAACCCGGAGGTCAGTGGAAATTCACTCGGCGCACTCTGCCACTGCGCCTGAAGTTGGCGCAGTGCATCGATGGGCTCAGATGAAAGATTTCCTGAGGGAAGAGGATTGTGATTTGAAGTCCACTGGGACGAATCCATCTGAGAGGTAATCTGTCCACGGTTCTTGACTCCGATAAATGAGTAGCGACCCCAAACACCTTGCTCGGCCGATTCCAGTAGGAAAGTATTAGGCCTGGTTGCGCATAGCTTGTTATACAAACCAACCGGCGTCTCAGTTCCTGCAAAAAGTGTTTTGGTTATGGGGATAACATTGAATCTCTTCGCTAGCACTTCGACTTCTGCTAAGGAAATCACTCTTTAACCCCAAAACAACTCTGCGATCCCAGATGACAAGTTGGACCATGCGGGATCACTTTTGCTAAGACGGCATCACTATCGCAATCACCTTCCAACGAAACGACTTCTAGGAAGCTCCCACTGGTTTCGCCTTTTAGCCAGCGAGCGTTTCTAGAGCGGGAAAAAAAGACCAGTTTGCCTATCTCGACTGACTCCGTAAGAGTGTCCTTGGTTGCGTAACCGAGCATTAGAACCTCGCCAGACGCACTGTGCTGCGCAATGACCGGTATCAGCCCACGCTCGTCATAGCTCAAAGATTCCAGATCCAGCATCAGATTCTGACTTCCACTTCTGCTCTCGCTAAGGTCGCTTTTACCTGACCAATGGTAAGCGAGCCAGAATGGAAAACGCTTGCCGCCAACAGAGCGTTGGCGCCGCAGTGCGCTGCCTCAAGGAAGTGAACCAAGTCACCCGCGCCTCCTGAGGCAATAATCGGCACGTCAGTCGCTTCCCGAACTAGTTTCATTAGCTCAACATCAAAACCTTGCTTGGTGCCATCGGCGTCCATTGAATTGACAAGAAGCTCCCCGGCACCCCTCGCAGTCGCTTCCTTGACCCATTCGAGTGCATCAATACCTGTTTCCTCTGTTCCACCTAACCGGGTAACTACAAAACCCGATTTAGATAAGCCTCGCTTTACGTCCAGTGAGACCGTCAATACCTGACTGCCGAACAAGTCAGCAATCTCGCTGATTATGCCTGGATTCGAAATTGCCGCAGAACCTACAGACACCTTGTCCGCACCTGCACTCAACAGCGTCTTTAAATCAGAAGTAGAGCGAATCCCCCCGCCAACTGTCAATGGGACGAAGATTGACTCGGCACACCGTTCAACCACATCTATCATTGCTCTGCGCCCCTCGATTGAAGCAGAAATGTCGAGGAGAGTGATTTCATCTGCTCCCTGTGCAAAGTAGTCGGTTGCCAGCTCGACTGGGTCGGCAACGTCTTGCAGATTCTGAAATTGAACCCCCTTTACAACCCTGCCGTCCTTCACATCAAGACAAGGGATGATCCTTAGGGCAGGCACTAAATTCTCGCTGCGTGCAGTGAAGTGACCAGAATTGCCTTTGCTCCTAGGTCCGACAGCTGGTCCATGATCGCATTCGTCTCAGATGCCTTCACAAGCGCTCGAACAGCAACCCAATTTTCATCAGCTAGCGGAGAGAGCGTAGGTGATTCAATACCCGGTGTGATCTTCATTGCTTTGTCAACGATTGCCTTAGGGCAGTCATAGTCCATCAGCACATAATCTCTCGCCACGATTACACCCTCAATCCTTCTGAGTAGACGCTTGGTGAGATCAGACTTTCCTGGAGCTGCAATGAGTCTTGCAGTCGATGCGATAACTACCGGGCCGATTACTCGTAGATTTGCCTTACGCAATGTGTTACCAGTTGAGACAACATCAGCAACAGCATCTGCAACTCCTAGCCTGATAGCGGTCTCAACTGCTCCGTCAAGTTTTACGATGGTTGCAGAAACCTTGTTTGTCTCTAGATAACGTTCAAGCAGTGTTGGGTAGGCGGTAGCAATTCTCTTTCCGGCTAGTTCAGCAATAGTCTCAATCTTTGAATCAGCTGACACGGCAAATCTGAAAGTGGACTCGCCAAAGCCAAGATTTGCAACTTCTTCCGCCTTTGACGCCGAGTCCATTAGAAGATCCAGACCCGTAATGCCAGCATCAAGGGAGCCCTCACCGACATAGGTAGCTATGTCACGAGGTCGCAAATAGAAGAATTCAATTTGATTGAGCTCATCTACGTGGTGAAGTTCAGCTTGATCACGTCTAGTTGCGTAACCCGCCTCTTTCAGGATTGACACTGCGTTCTCGGAAAGAATTCCCTTATTGGGTATTGCGACTCTAAGCATTAGAGCCTCTCTTCCAAATCCGAAAGAGGGATCCCCTTTGCCACCAGCAACAACTGCAGGTGATAAATCAATTGCGATGCTTCTAACGCCAAATCCTGATTGCTTTGGTACTCAGCTGCCATCCAAACCTCAGCGGCTTCTTCGACCACCTTTTTGCCAATTGAATGAACACCCTCTGTCAAAAGCCGCGCAGAGTTGCTGCCAGCAGGCATTTCCTGTGAGATCTTCTCAAGCTCAAGATAGAGGGAATTAAAGGACTTCATATGCATAGGTTAGTGCTTACGAATTGCTGATGACAGCAGCACTTTTGAGGGCGGCAATGTTGTGTACTGGATCACCGTCTGCAAATACCGCAGAGCCCGCAACTGCGCAATCAGCCCCTAGTGAGGCAAGTCTTGCGATGTTCCCAGTTGTAACTCCCCCATCAACTTGTAGAACTATCGATCTCCCTGAATTTCTTATTGCCTCAGAAGCTAAAGGAAGCTTCTCTAAGGTGCCCTCAATTAGTTTTTGACCTCCAAAACCCGGCTCGACTGTCATGATCAGAAGCATGTCGATGTCTCCAAGAAAGGGAAATGCAGTTTCAACTGGAGTGTTCGGCTTAATGGCAATCGCTACCTTGGTCCCAAGCTGCTTGAGTTTCAAAATTGTTTGAGAAGGATTCTCGGAAGCTTCAAGATGAAAGGTAATTGAGTCGACGCCCAACTCTGCGTACTTGAGGGCCTCGGAATCCACATCCGTGATCATTAGGTGGACGTCCAATGGGATCGGACTTATCTCCTGTAGACGCCTTACAACTGGAAGACCAATTGTAAGATTAGGCACGAAATGGTTATCCATCACGTCTATGTGTGCAGCGTCAGCGCTACTAATTCGCTGAAGATCGCGCTCGAGATTGCCAAAATCAGCCGACAAGATCGAAGGGTTAATCCGCACCCTTTTAGCCTACTCTCCTGAAGCCAGCCATAAACATGGCATCGGTTTGATGCAAATCAGTCCAAAGCTGAACTGTCTTGCGCTTCTCATTTAGTTTCAGCGAAGGGCTAACAGCTCTGAGTTTCGGCTTTAGGTCTATTAGTTCAACATCCGGATGCCTTGCGAGTGCGTCCACCACTTGTGAATGCGTTTCTGATACGACTGGTGAACAGGTCGAATACAGCAATACTCCTCCTGGTCGCAGAGCAACCAGACCAGCATCCAATAGCTCAGCTTGCGTTTTTTCAAGTTGAGATAACTGTGAGGGGGCTTTCCTCCAACGAGACTCTGGCTTTCTTCTCAGCGAACCTAGTCCACTGCAGGGGGCATCAAGCAAAACAGCATCAAAGGATTCCTTTGGTACAGACTGGCCATAGCCCTCAACTATCTCAACGCGCGTATCAAAGCCAACTGCATCGCTCACCAGTTTTGCTCGATGGTGTGCTGGTTCGTAACAAACTAATTCGCCGTCGGCGGCAAGCCCACTCAGTATCACTGCCGATTTACCGCCCGGACCTGAGCACATGTCAAGGAATCTGCCATTCGGTGCTGAAAGATTTAGTAAGACCAGGGCGACCAATTGAGATCCAAAGTCCTGAACCCTGACATCTCTTGACAGGTATTGCTCTGGATTGCCCTCAATCGTGAAGCCGATGGGCGAGGTTTCAGAAACGATAGCGCCTTCTGCTCGAAGCCGATCTCGTGCCTCTTGGGTCAATGCAGCCAAATTCACTCTAGGTGTTTCATTATTTGCCGTCAGCAAACTCTCCAGATCACTCCTGGCATCAAGCGCTAGCGAATCGATTAGCGCTCGGACCACCCACTCTGGGTGGGAATGGACTACAGATAGCGTGGCCATCCTATCCAGACCGTCTGTCACTTTGCTTAGCAAATTGGAGAGTCCAGCTCTGTCCGCATTTCTTAGTATCGCGTTCGCAAAACCGGCCGCTCTCGGGGCGATCCTCTTTACAAGCTCTACAGACTCGTTTATCGCCGCGTGTGCTGGGATTCGCATTCTAAACAGTTGATGTAGTCCAAGCCTTAGAACTATTCGGACCTCGGGGTCCACTTCGCGACCACCTGCCAAAAAATCTATGAACGAGTCATACTGCAGTTGCCAACGTAAAGCACCGTAACTGAGCTCTTGTACTAATCCTCGATCCTGCTCAGACACGCCACTTTTCTTCAGGAAGCTTGGCAAGAGCAGATTTATGTAGGAATCGTCCTTTTGTACCCTGGTCAACAGCTCAAAAGCGACAAGCCTTGCATTACTCAAGTCTGGAACCGCCGAATCCACGCTGCCAATCAGCTGCAAGCATCGGCTTGCCACCTGCGGGTTGGACTTCTAT
>JBMLPC010000026.1:101818-105748 GCA_049242305.1 Aquiluna sp.
CATTATTTGATTTGATGACTGATCCGTTGGGTGTGAAAGCTGCACAGTCTCCAGCAAGGGACCTGTGTCCAAAGCGGCTTCAATTTGAAACAGGCTGAGCCCTTGTCCAGTTTTATGGATGAGCGAGTGCTGCAAAGGTGTAGCACCTCGCCAAGCAGGTAGAACACTAAAGTGCAAATTCCACCAAGGAAAGAGGTCGAGTGCGAACTTTGGAATTATGGAACCAAAGGCGACTACGACTGCCTGGTCTACATTAGCTTCGCGTATTTTGCTTAGCTCATCCTGACCGATTCGGTTTGATTTGAGCACTGGGATCCCTAGCGCAGCGCCTGCAACTGCCACATCTGACGGAGTGACTATCCTCTTCCTTCCAACCTGGGCGTCTGGGCGAGTAAGCACCAGGGCTATTTCATGCACTTGCGCCAATTCCTTAAGAATGGTGGCGGCGACCCTAGGTGTTCCGGCGAACAGAATTCTCATCAGATGCTCTCCAAATCGTCCATCACCACAGAGAAGCCTCGAACATTCTTGTCGCCCCTGCTCACAGCTTTCGCTGATGTAGCGATTGCTCTCAGCTCACGGCTTATCTCAGAACCCTTTGAATAGTCAAAGCGATAAATAGCTGATTTCCCATCGCTTTTCAGCTGCTCTCCCCCATTTTCCAAAATGGCTGCGCTGGCACTCTGAAGCTGTTTCGCATTCCCAGTAACTCGAACAATCCGAACCGCGGGTGGAAGGCGTAACTGCTTGGCATCTAAATAGGCTGCTCTTGCAATCTCTTTATGCTGCCAAAGTGCAATTGGCTTACCTAGTTTTTCGCCTAGACCCGAAATTACGGCTCTGCCTTCCAGTCCAAGCAGTTCCATGGCCTCGCACCAATCCCTAACCGCGTGCTGTTCTGCTTGAAGGTTTTGTGCAGAAAGCCAAACATCAGGATCAAGAATCAACAATCCGCTATAGCCCGACGGCAGCCTAGGGGCACTGCCTGGAGTTGCGACGACAATTTGGTTTGCGCGGTCAGGAACCGCGGGTTTCCTTTCCTGAGTCGCTTCATAAATGACACTGTTTGGAAACATCTTTCCAATCTCGGAGGCAGTTCTTGCGCTACCTGAACGGCCCCTTCGAAAGTTAGTTGATCGACAGCTTAGACACTCAAGAATTGGCTTTGCACAGAGCCGACATTCATAGGCATCCTTGCTTCTCTCCCAGCCGTATCCGCCACACTTACACCTCAATCGCTCACCGCAATCAGTGCAGTATGCAGAGGAGGATGAACCTTTTCTTGGAAGCAGTACTAGAAGTGTTCCCTTGCTAAGGGATTCACGCGCCAATTTAACACTGGTTTCGTCGATGCGCTCTCCAGGTTCCGAATAGGCAATTCGAGGAGGTCTGGCAGACATCTCAAGTTCTTTGAGGTAGCCAATCTCAACTAGGCGTTGCAGCTCAACAGATCTATACGGTGCGGCGAAAAGAACGCTAGCTCGGTTAGCAGCTCTCAGTAGGGCTAGATCACGAAGATTGGTGTGGGGTGAACCCACTTCTCGGTAGCTATCGTCGGCATCATCTGCCACGGCTACCAGACCTAGATTTGCCACTGGCGCATAAATCGCGCCGCGGGTACCTACAATAACTCTGACCTGCCCGAGCGCACGATGGAAATTTTGAAACCTTACGGACTTTCGGGCGGTTTCCCACACAATTACTTCTAGCTTGCGCTCCGCGGCCGCAAGCAGAATTTGCTGCACATCGGCCTCTTCGGGTGCAATCAAGATTGAGGAGTTACCTCTGACTAGCTGCTCTTCCGCCCGTTCAACAAAGAGTGTTGCCCAGGCCGGTACAAGTCCAGCACTTACTTTCACTTGTGAGCTTGTCAGGACTACTTCGTTGGAGATCCCCGGAGTGCCAATTGGTGGTTGAGTGAGAGGGTCAATCTGTATTCTCGGCATGTGCTGAGGACAAGCCGCTTGCAAAATCTCCCCTATTGCAACAACCTGCCTAAGCGACACCGACCGACAGAAGTCAAACAGCTCTTTGGTTACGTAGGGACGAGTTCCCACTAATGCCGTAATGGGAGTCGTAGCCCAATCACTCTTCTCAAGCAGTTCTACCACTAAACCAGTCGTCTCGCTCTTTGCCCGACCAAGCCTGAATTTTACCCGTGAACCCCACTGCACACTCTGACGAAACTCATCGGGAACCAAAAAATCAAATTCACGATCAAGCTGCAGCAGCGGAGACTCAACCGCTACTCGAACGGCGTGAACCATGACTAGCGACCAATCACATCAATTAGTGCTTGAGCGCGGCCAGTTCGCTCCCATGTGAACTCAGGGATTTCTCGTCCAAAGTGACCGTAAACCGATGTCTTACTAAAAATAGGTCTGCGCAAATCCAAATCTTCGATAATTGCGGCGGGTCTCAAGTCAAACACCGTGGTTATGGCTCGCTGGATGTCAGTAATTGAAGCCTTCTCGGTGCCAAATGTCTCGACGAAAACTGCTACAGGCTTGGCCATTCCGATTGCATATGCAACTTGTATCTCAGCCCGCTCTGCCAATCCAGCTGCTACAACGTTCTTCGCTACCCAACGCATGGCATATGCAGCGGAGCGGTCAACCTTGGAAGGATCTTTTCCAGAGAATGCACCACCGCCGTGCCTAGCCATGCCTCCGTAGGTGTCGACAATGATTTTTCTACCAGTGAGACCCGCATCACCCTGAGGACCTCCGATTACGAAGCGACCCGCTGGATTGATGATGTACTGGACACTGGAGATATCGAGCTGGCTTTCCTGCAAGACCGGCTTAATAATTCGCTCTATCGCGATACTCGCCAATTCATCTTGTGCGATGTCAGGGTGGTGCTGACTAGACAAAACTACTGTGCTAACTGCTACGGGCTGGTTTCCTTCGTAATCGATGGAAACTTGAGTCTTGCCATCTGGTCGCAGAATTCCTTTTCCAAGCTCGCGTCGAACCTGACTTAATCTTTGAGCGATTTGATGCGCAAGCGAGATTGGCGCTGGCATCAGTGATTTTGTCTCGGAGGTGGCATAACCGAACATCATACCCTGATCGCCTGCGCCTAAGGAGTTAAAATGCTCTAGCTCACCTCGGCGCGACTCGAGAGTGTTCTCAACTCCTGATGCGATGTCAGAAGATTGGGCTCCAATTGAAACTGAAACACCACATGAATTGCCATCAAAACCAATTTCCGAACTGTCGTAACCAATTTCAACAATCTTGTCGCGAACCAATTGAGGAATTTCGACATACCCACTGGTGGTCACCTCGCCAGCTATATGGACCAACCCAGTTGTTACTAGGGCCTCGACAGCGACTCGGGCATTTGGATCTTGGTCAATAATTGCATCAAGGATGGTGTCAGAAAGCTGATCACAGACTTTGTCTGGATGCCCTTCTGTAACAGATTCAGAAGTAAATGTGCGTAGCGTCATAAGTTAAGCCTAGTCGGCTAGCCGACAAAGTGGTTGGCAATCCTATCGACGATAAGCCTTGCTACTTCGGCCTTGCTCCCCGAGTGACTCGACACAGATTCCCTGCTGACCATTAGCACCTTAGTATCCTGCGCACCCAATACCTCGGTGGTATTTCCAATCATCAGCGAAACACCTTTGTCCCAAAGCTTCTTGGTTGAAACACTCTCTAAGTTCTGTTGATCATCGGCCAGGGTAAACGCAACGGCGTAAGCAGATGGATACTTGGCGCAGTAATTGGCAATTAGGTCTTTTGTCGGTAGCAGTTCTAAATTGGGCGCCTGAGATCTCGACAGCTTTCCTCGGTAAGGGTTTGCAACCCGAAAATCACTGACCGCTGCCGCCATAATTATTGCGTCGGCAGGAGCATCCATTGCATGCTCGAGATCATC
The DNA here is from genome assembly GCA_049242305.1 of Aquiluna sp. GTDB lineage: Bacteria > Actinomycetota > Actinomycetes > Actinomycetales > Microbacteriaceae > Aquiluna. Next base: position 105,707 of record JBMLPC010000026.1, read on the forward strand.
TACGGTTGCAACATGCACCACCTCCATGCCGGCAGGTACAGT
>JBMLPC010000027.1:0-13258 GCA_049242305.1 Aquiluna sp.
ACAATAATCATTGGCAGCACGAAAGGGTTGAAATGTCACAATTCAATCGATCTGGAGAATCCCAGTTCGTTTTCGCATCGCCTTACACTCCACCGCAGCCTCCGCAAAAGAAGGCAAAGCGTAAGCCCATGTTGGGTATTGCGGCTCTTGCGATGGCAAGCGCGCTGGTCGGTGGCATCATCGGTTCGTCGGCGTTCACTGTCACCTACTTCGGCGCTTCTCAACCAGCTCCGGTGGTTGTAAACAATGTTGAACAGATCAACTGGGTAACTGGTGCAGCGTCAGCAGCGGGTCCATCTGTCGTGACACTTTTTGTGCAGTCGCAGCTCTCTAGCGGCTCTGGTTCTGGCGTCATCCTCACTCAAGATGGTTACATTGTTACCAATGCTCACGTTGTCACTCTCAGTGGTGCGACAAACAATCCAGATATCTCGGTCAAGCTCTGGGACGGTGCTGTTTTGCGAGCCGAACTTGTCGGCTATGACTCTGTATATGATCTTGCGGTTATCAAGGTTGATGCTGCTGGACTAAAGCCGGTTACTTTTGCTGATTCGACCAAGTTGAATGTTGGTCAAAATGTTGTAGCAATCGGTGCCCCGCTGGGTCTGTCTTCAACCGTCACTGAGGGAATTGTTTCAGCTCTTAATCGCACAATCCAGGTTGCTTCCGCGGAAGTCAATGATGAACCGGGACTTCAGTTCTGGACTGGTACCGGCGAATCAATTTCAATCAAGGTAATTCAAACTGATGCGGCAATTAATCCTGGAAACTCCGGTGGTGCCTTGGTGAACGAGCGAGGTGAGCTGGTTGGCATCAACGTAGCCATCGCCACCGCAGGTGGAGGAGAGGCCGGCTCAATCGGTGTTGGATTTGCTATCCCATCTAACACTGCCGATCGCATCGCCAAAGAGATTATGCAAACAGGTAAGGCCTCCCATGGACTGCTTGGGGCGATGGTCAGGGACAATGCTCGGCCGGGTAGCGGATTTTCAACTGGTGCATTTGTTGAAGAAGTAACTGATGGTGGTGCTGCCCAAGCTGCAGGAATTCAAAGTGGTGATGTTGTAGTTGAGTTTGCGGGTCAGCCAGTCAATACAGCTGCAGATCTAACCGCCATGGTGCGAGCACAACCTTCGGGTGCAGAAGTTGAAGTGGTTGTGGTTCGCGGCGACGAGCGCATTAGTTTCCAGGTCACCCTTGGTGACGCCGAGGACTTAAACTAGCTTCATGAGCGAACAAACCAAGGAACAGATTGACCAGGTTGAAGCTGGCGATCATGAGCGTTATTCGCATTTTGTGAAGAAAAACAAAATAGTTGAGTCCGCTGTGATGGGCAATGCCGTGATTGCACTTTGTGGCAAAGTTTGGGTTCCATCCCGAGACCCGCAAAAGTTTCCGGTTTGTCCAATGTGCCAAGAAATCTACGAGAAGCTTAAGAATTAGCTGTAGATAGTTGGAATGGCGGGCTCTCCCTTGGATAGCCGAAGTGCATTTGGTAGTAGTTCTGCCCGGGCTTTTTGGTGATGAGCTCTTGCGAGCTTCACGCCGGTAACCCCCAAGTACTGCTCGACTGGTTTTCCATCGAATAGCACTTGTTGTAGTTTCCGACCAGACTTCTTGCCAATTAGTTCTGCTACTGCATATCCGTTTTCAATCTGACGGAAGGCGGTCTTCTTGCCACCTCGGGAGGTTTTGCCCTTTGACTTCTTAGCAACATCGACCCAGCTATTTCCTTTACGGTGCGCAACCAATTTGTAAACGAATCCAGCAGTTGGGTGGCCTGATCCTGTTACCAGGGAAGTACCAACACCAAATCTGTCAACCGGCGCTGCCGCAAGCGCGGCGATTGTGTATTCATCGAGGTCACTGGTTAGGACAATCTTTGTATCCTTGGCACCCAGCCTGTCCAATTGATTGCGAACTTCCTCGGCAGTGGCGGCAAGATCACCAGAGTCAATTCGTACTGCAGCCACCTTCCCCTTTGTAATTTTGACGGCTAAGTCAACCGCCTTCTTTATGTCATAGGTGTCGACCAACAATGTGGTGTCAACACCCAGTGCATCAACTTGAGCCCGAAAAGCTTCTTCTTCGCTGTCATGCAAGAGAGTAAATGAGTGAGCCGAGGTTCCCATGGTTGGAATTCCCCACTGTTTCCCGGCTTGCAGATTGCTGGTCGCATCAAAGCCCGCAATGAATGCCGCCCGAGCGGCAGCAACCGCACTGTACTCCTGAGTTCTTCTTGATCCCATTTCAACCAGTGAGCGTCCCTGTGCAACGGAATCCATGCGTGCCGCAGCAGATGCGATTGCGGAATCATGATTCAAGATGGACAGGACCAAGGTTTCAAGTATCACGGCTTCAGCAAAAGGTGCTGTCACCGTGAACACAGGGGAGCCCTCAAAAAACAGCTCCCCTTCTTGATAACCCTCGATTCGACCTGTGAATTTGTAATCAATCAAATAATTGAGAGTTTCAACATCAACCACCGAGTTTTGTTGAAGGTATGAGATGTCCTCACCGGTAAAGCGAAAGTCACGAATTGCCTCTATTAGCCTCCCTGTTCCAGCCAAGACTCCATAGCGTCTTCCAGCGGGGAGAGATCTTGTGAAAACCTCAAACACACATTCGCGCTTGGCCTTGCCAGATTTCAAGGCGGCTTGAACCATTGTCAGTTCATAGCGGTCTGTTAGAAGTGCGTAGGACACGCCACCAGCCTACTGAGCCAGCCGCTAGCACTCTAGACTTGGCAGCGTGGACGCAAGGCCGATAGGCATATTTGATTCTGGTGTCGGTGGCTTAACCGTCGCTAGAGCAATCATTGACCAGCTACCTCACGAATCGATTGTCTACGTCGGTGACACCCTCAATTCACCTTACGGTCCAAAATCCCTGGCTGAGGTAAGAAGCCTTGCTCTCTCCGTGATGGATCAGCTAGTTGAGTCAGGTGTGAAGCTTTTAGTGATTGCCTGCAACTCTGCCTCCGCAGCGGTACTTCGCGATGCACGCGAGAGATACACAGAAGCTAAAGGGGTTCCAGTAGTTGAAGTTATCCAACCTGCGGTGCGAACGGCTGTGGCATCAAGCAAAAACAAGAAGGTTGGCGTGATTGGAACCTCTGCCACAATCTCTTCCGGGGCGTATGAGGATGCTTTTGCGGCCGCTGTTGACTTTGAAATTACTTCTGCAGCATGTCCAGCCTTTGTTGAATATGTGGAACGTGGAATTACTTCAGGGCCCGACCTTCTCAAAGTTGCGCAGGAGTACCTTGCTCCAATCAAAGCAGCAGGCGTTGACACCTTGGTCTTGGGGTGCACTCACTATCCGCTTCTACAGGCTGCCCTTGCTTACGTTATGGGAGACGGAGTTCGCCTAGTGTCATCGGCGGACGAAACAGCAAAAGACGTTTATAAGGTACTAACCGAACACAACCTATTGGCACCTGAAGATGCAAAGCCGAGCTACTCGTTCTTTGCAACAGGCGATGCCGGTGCCTTTGAGGCTCTGGCAAAAAGATTCTTGGGTCCAGAAGTATCGGGAGTCAAGAAAATCGAGAGAAAGAACTAGTTTGCGAAAAGATGGAAGGTCACCGGGTCAACTGAGGCCAGTCACTATTGAGCGTCAGTACACAATTCATGCTGAGGGCTCTGTCCTTGTCTCATTTGGCAACACCAAAGTGCTTTGTAATGCCTCCTTCACACCGGGTGTCCCACGATTCAAAAAAGATTCCGGTGAGGGTTGGGTGACCGCGGAGTATGCGATGCTTCCGAGGGCGACCAATGAAAGATCCGACCGAGAGAGCGTAAAAGGAAAACTTGGCGGTAGAACTCACGAGATATCTCGTCTTATCGGCAGAGCCCTCAGGGCGGTCGTTGACTTCAAAGCTCTGGGTGAGAACACCATTGTCATTGACTGCGATGTGATTCAAGCGGATGGCGGAACAAGAACTGCGGCAATTACAGGCGCTTTTGTAGCACTTATGGATTCCGTTGCATGGGCTAAGAAAAAGGGATTAATAGCCGCTTCGGCAAAACCAATTCTGGACACAGTCGCCGCAGTTTCAGTTGGTGTTGTAGACGGGCAAGTGCTGTGTGATCTGGCCTATGAGGAAGATGTGCGTGCCGAGACGGACATGAATGTCATTACAACCGGTCGAGGTCTTTTTGTTGAAGTTCAAGGAACTGCTGAAGCGGCACCGTTCAGCAGAGCGGAGCTCGACTCATTGTTGGAAGTAGCACTAGCGGCCACTTCCGAGCTGACAGCTATCCAGTGCACAAGCTTGGGTGAAACCCTGGAGCTGAAATAGTGGAGCTCGTCTTCGCGACTGGTAACAGTCACAAATTGTCGGAGGCTAGTGAAATTTTTGCTAACCGCGCCCCTCTGATTCAGATTCGTTCCTTTGATGGCCCATCGCCAATTGAGAGTGGAATAAGTTTTCTTGAAAATGCCCGCATCAAGGCCTTGGCTGCTTTCAAAGCCACAGGTAAAACTTCATTCGCTGATGATTCGGGGATCTGTGTTGACGTTATGGGCGGAGCCCCGGGGATTTTTTCTGCTGGCTGGTCGGGCACTCGATCAGATGAGGCAAACAGAAACCTTCTGCTTAATCAGTTGCAAGATGTCCCAATTGAACATCGTGCCGCCAGCTTTGTTTGCACCATCTCCTTGATAGGCGATGGAATTGATGTCAGCTTCACAGGAGTATGGCCGGGTTCAATTTCTATGGAAGCGAAGGGGTTTGCAGGATTTGGATATGACCCAGTATTTATTCCAGAGGGATTTGAACTTACTGCGGCTGAGCTTGAGCCAGCTCTGAAGAATTCTATGTCGCATCGTTTTCTAGCGATGTCGCAGCTTGCGGATTACTTTGTCAACTAGCGCCCCCAGCAGGATTCGAACCTGCGCACCCGCCTCCGGAGAGCGGTGCTCTATCCCCTGAGCTATGGGGGCGGCAATTTGAAGCCTAGCATTTAAGCTGTTTTGAACTTTGGAGGAAAAGTGTCACTTCGACTAGCAGACCGCTGGATCTGGGATAGCTGGTATGTGTGGGATGGCGACACTTGCCATGCTTTTTATCTTTGTGCTTCAAGAGGTCTTGGTGATCCCAACAGACGCCATCGCTACACCAATGTCGGACACGCAATCTCCAAGGATTTGAAAAATTGGACGGTGCTACCGGATGCGTTATCACCAAGTGATTCACCAGCATTTGATTCTTGGACAACTTGGACTGGTAGCACAGTAAAAGGTGATGATGGACTTTGGTACATGTACTACACGGGAACATCGCGCGAAGACGGGGGAGATGTTCAATCGATTGGCTTGGCTACCTCCCTTGATTTGATGACATGGACCAAGCACGCAAGTCAAGCGTTGGTTCGAGCGGATGGGCAGTATTACGAAAAACTCGGCGAGACTAGCTGGCCGGATGAAGCGTGGCGAGATCCTTGGGTTTACAAATCAACTATCGATGGCAAGTGGCACATGCTCATTACAGCCAGATCTAAAGGACCCGAACGTATTAAGGGTGTCATAGGCCACGCGATTTCAGATGACATGCGAAATTGGCAAGTTCAAGCGCCACTCTCAGAGCCAGGACAGGGATTTGGTCAATTAGAAGTTTTTCAACAAGTCGAGGTTGATGGAGTACCCCTTTTGATTTTTTGTTGTGGTTGGCGAGAACTTGATGATGAAATGCTCAATCAGGTGGGCAGGAATGACGCCACATATTCCGTTATCTGTAGTCCGGATTTCAAAGATGTGGATTTTCGAAATGCCAAACCGTTTCTGAGTAATCCGGTCTATGCTGGCCGGCTTGTTCAGCACCCATCAGAAGGATGGTTCCTTCTAGGGTTCGTCAACGAAGTGGATGGCAAGTTTGTCGGTGAGCTATCCGATCCAATTGCTGTCACGGCAACCAAGCAAGAGGGCTTGGTTCCGCGGGTTTGACCCTGTGATTCAGCAGCCAGGGTAGGTAGGATTGAAGCTCGCCGTCGAACCCCCAACTCTTTTTCAGTCAGGAATTTCGTGACCCCAGAGCAAATTAGTCTGGCAATTCTTCAGGTCTTGGCTGACCTGAAGAAGGAAGGGCGCCTGCCCGGAGGAGATGTTCCAAGCGAGGTAGTCGTTGAGCGGCCAAAAAATCGTGATCATGGAGACTGGTCAACCAATGTTGCCATGCAACTTTCTGGTCACTTCAATCTAAAGCCACGCGACTTTGCGGAGCTGCTGGTTGAAAAACTGCAGAACACCGAAGGCATTGAGCAGGTAACAATTGCAGGTCCAGGGTTTATCAACCTGTTCGTTTCAAACTCGGCTGCCGGAGCGCTGGCTAAGCAGATTGTTGAGCTTGGTTCGGAATATGGAAAAGCCGACTCTTTAGCTGGACAAAAGCTAAACCTCGAATTCGTAAGTGCAAACCCAACTGGTCCCATTCACTTGGGCGGTACACGTTGGGCTGCTGTTGGAGACTCGCTCGCAAGAATGTTGCAGTCTCAAGGTGCTGATGTTGTTCGGGAGTACTACTTCAACGACCATGGTGCCCAAATTGACAGATTTGCCTTATCACTGATGGCCGCGGCGAGGGGCGAACCTACTCCGGAAGATGGTTATGCCGGTGCATACATTCAGGAAATTGCTTCAGCAATCGTAAAGAACAACCCATCGATCCTTTCCCTATCTTCTGTCGAAGCTCAAGAAGAGTTTCGCAAAGCGGGAGTCGAAATGATGTTTGAGCAAATCAAACAGTCGCTGCATGACTTTGGGGTTGACTTTGATGTTTATTTTCACGAAAACTCGCTCTACGAATCTAAAGCGGTTGAAAAGGCTGTGGCCAAACTAAAAACTCATGGACACATGTTTGAACAAGAAGGTGCACTGTGGCTGAGGTCGTCCAGTTTTGGCGATGATAGAGACAGGGTTGTAATCAAGAGCGATGGCAATGCTTCTTATATTGCGGGCGACATCGCCTATTACCTCGACAAACGCTCCCGCGGCTTTGATAGAGCAATCTATATGTTGGGTGCAGATCATCATGGCTATATCGGTCGCATGCACGCTGTCTGCGCCGCCTTCGGAGATCAACCAGGCCAAAACATGGAGATTTTGATTGGGCAGCTGGTCAGTTTGGTGCGGGCAGGCGAACCGGTCAGGATGTCGAAGCGCGCTGGCACTGTGGTAACAATGGAAGATTTAGTTGATGCAGTTGGCGTGGACGCAGCGAGATACTCACTAGTGCGTTCTTCAATAAATTCAACGTTAGATATTGACCTAGAGCTTTTGGCCAAGAAGACTAATGACAATCCAGTGTTTTACGTTCAATATGCGCACGCTCGCACCAAGCAAGTCGATCGAAACGCCAGCGAACAAGGCCTAGACCGCTCAGCCTTCGCACCTGAACTACTTTCGTCACCAAGCGAGAGCGAACTACTCGCCAAACTCTCACAATTCCCCGGAGTTTTGGCACAAGCAGCGGAGTTTCGTGAACCGCACCGCGTTGCCCGCTATCTAGAGGAAGTTGCTGGAAGTTATCACCGCTTCTACGACAATTGCCGAATCTTGCCGCTGCCAGGTCAACCGATTGAACCGCTGCATCACACCAGACTTTGGCTCAATGATGCTGCAGGCATTGTGTTGGCGAATGGTCTTGCCCTGCTCGGTGTTTCAGCCCCGGAGAGGATGTAGTCATGACCAATCCTCTTCAGCCGCAGTGGTTGACTCAAGTGAGTGAGTTTGACCAGGCGATGTGGCCAGGCGGAGCTCAGCGCAACAAGTTTGGTGAACTTGAAATCAATGGTGTCGGAGCATCTGAGCTCGTTAGAAAGTTTGGATCACCTTTATATGTGATTGATCAGTCAGAGTTCGAATCCAGACTTTCCAACGTCAGGTCGGCTTTTGAGAGAGCTGCTAAGGATGCCGGCACCTCGGTTAAGCTGTATTACGCCTCGAAGGCCTTGCTAACGGCTGAAGTAGCGCGTTGGGCCGCATCTGCTGGTTATGCAATTGATGTATCAACCGGGGGCGAGTTAGCGGTCGTTCTGGCAGCGGGCATCCCAGGTGCACAAATTGGTTTGCATGGCAATAACAAGTCGCTGGTTGAAATTGGTCGGGCCGTGTCTAACGATGTATCAGCAATCGTTATCGACTCAGAAATTGAAATTGAGCGTATAGCTGCCGCAGCAGGAGCCCAAGACAGAATTCAGCCGGTCAGACTTAGAGTGAATACTGGCGTACATGCACACACCCATGAGTACCTTGCCACATCCCGCGAAGATCAGAAGTTTGGCGTTGCAATTTCTGATGTAGCTGGTTTAGTTGAAAAAATAAGATCCCATTCGCATCTAAAGTTCCTAGGTCTGCACTGCCACATTGGATCGCAGATTTTCTCGGTTGATGGATTTATCGCCTCAGCAGAACGCATGCTTGATCTGCATGCACAACTTTCAACTAATGACCCTGTACCGGAGTTGAATCTTGGTGGTGGATTTGGAGTTTCTTATGTGGAGGGGGATAAGCCGCTTGCCATTGATCAGATGGCAACAGAAATCATTTCTGCAGTCAAGAGCAAGTGCGAGGCTCTTTCGATTCCAGTTCCAAAGCTAGCTTTCGAGCCTGGACGAATTATTGCCGGGCCTGCCGGAATTACTCTTTACACTGTCGGCACGACCAAAGACGTAGTGGTCAGTGACGAGGGACCCGAGGCTCGAAGACGCTATGTCAGCGTTGACGGCGGGATGAGCGACAACGCGCGACCTGCTCTTTATGAAGCCGAGTACTCGACCACCTTGGCGTCAAGGCCAGTTGACGGACCGGTTGTTTTGAGCCGAGTTGTTGGAAAGCACTGCGAGTCAGGAGACATTGTGGTCCGCCACACTTTGCTCCCAGAAGATCTTGGAGTAAACGACTTGCTGGCGGTGGCAGCTACCGGGGCCTACTGCTATTCGCTATCTTCTAACTACAACTATCTGCCAAGACCGGCGATGGTAGCTGTGAAAGATGGCAAAGCAAACCTCTTGATTCGAGCTGAGACTGAGCAAGACTTGCTGTCCAAAGACATGGGATTGGAAGGTTAACGGTTATGCAAAGTGAATACCGTCCAATCCGTGTTGCCCTGCTTGGTGCTGGCTCCGTAGGAGCACAGGTTGCCCGCCTGCTTCTTGAGAATAAGGAAGAGCTTGCCAAGAGAGTGGGCGCGGAGCTTCAGTTGATAGGCGTTGCCGTCCGTGATCTCAAAGCCCAGCGCTCAGCGGAAATTCCCAAAGAGCTTCTCACCACTGACGCCGAGTCTCTGCTGACCGGATCGGACATAGTTATTGAATTGATGGGCGGAATCAATCCGGCTTATGAATGGATTAAAAAGGCCTTGAACTCGGGTGCGGATGTCATCACTGCCAACAAGGCTCTAATTGCTTCCAAGGGAAATGAGCTAATTGATTTAGCTCAACAATTAGGCGCTCAGCTTTATTACGAAGCTGCGGTTGGTGGGGCGATTCCTATCATTCGACCACTTCGCGAGTCACTGGCTGGCGACAAAATCAATCGCGTAATGGGCATTGTGAATGGAACCACTAATTACATTTTGGATCAAATGGATTCAAAGAATCTTGACTTTCAAGTTGCTCTCAAAGATGCACAACAGCTGGGTTATGCGGAAGCAGATCCCACAGCCGACATTGAAGGTTTCGACGCTGCGAGCAAAGCGGCCATTCTTGCATCGCTTGCATTTCACAGTGATGTTCCAGTGGAGAAAGTACACCGCGAGGGTATTACTTCGGTCACTGCAGAACAAATCAAGACTGCAAGGGCTGCCGGTTACGCTCTAAAGCTCTTAGCAATCGGTGAAAGAGTTGACTCTGGTCTCGTGGTTCGAGTTCACCCAAGTTTGATTCCACTTAGCCACCCACTGGCAGCTGTGCGTGGTGCCTACAACGCCGTTTTTGTTGAAGCCGAAAGTGCTGGAAGGCTTATGTTCTATGGCGCTGGTGCTGGAGGCAAGCAGACGGCGTCTGCTGTTCTAGGAGATTTGGTTTCAGCTGCCAAGCGTCACCTTGCCGGTGGACCGGGTCTAGCCAGCTCGACTCACGCAAACCTTGAAGTTCTGCCCGTCCAGGCCACCAGAACCCGTTTCCAAATCACACTGCGTGTAAGTGACCAGCCGGGCGTCTTGTCTTCGATTGCTGGTGAGTTTGCAAAGCAGGGAATCAGCGTTGAAACGGTTGCACAGACAGTTTCCAGTGACAGTGAGGCCGCTGCAATTCTCACCATCATGACTCACATAGCTTCTGAGGGAGATTTGGAAAAAGTGGTTGATTCACTTTCTAAAAACAAGGCCGTAGTTTCGGTTGAATCGGTTTTGAGAGTCGAGGGGCTCTAATGGCACATCAGTGGCGAGGAGTGATTCGCGAGTACTTTGATCGACTACCTTTTACGCAGTCGGACCCTGTTGTCACTTTGGGTGAAGGCGGAACACCACTGATTGAGGCTCCAGCATTAGCGAAACTACTGGATGTTGGAAATGTCCACCTAAAGTTTGAAGGAATGAACCCAACCGGCTCCTTCAAAGATCGAGGCATGACAACAGCTGTCTCCAAGGCAAAAGCAAGGGGAGCACAGGCTGTCATTGCAGCGTCCACTGGAAACACATCCGCCTCAGCCGCGGCCTATGCCGTGAAAGCTGGCATGCAGTCAGTGGTGTTGGTGCCTGCTGGCAAGATTTCATGGGGGAAGCTATCCCAAGCAGTTGCACACAAAGCACAGATTTTGCAGGTGAAGGGGAACTTCGATGATTGCCTTCGACTAGCAAGGGAGCTCAGCGAGAGCTATCCAGTATTCCTGGTTAATTCTGTGAATCCAGATCGCCTGCAGGGTCAAAAGACTGCTGCCTTTGAGGTCGTCGATGTCCTCGGACAGGCTCCGGATCTGCACGCAATGCCACTTGGCAATGCTGGCAACATCTCGGCCTACCACCTGGGATATCGAGAAGAAGTTGCAGAGGGAAGAATTTCTAAACTGCCTCGACTATTTGGAATTCAAGCCGAAGGCAGCGCTCCGTTTATTAAAGGCGCACCCGTTGCAAAGCCAGAGACAATTGCAACCGCAATCAGGATTGGCAACCCTGCATCTTGGGATCTTGCTCAGGCAGCAAAGGCAGACACCAACGGTGGGTTTGGCGCAGTCAGCGATAAAGAAATTCTTTGGATGCATCGCTTTTTATCGCAGGAAGCGGGAGTCTTCGTTGAACCATCCAGCGCAACCGGTGCTGCTGGGCTGCTGAAGCTCAGCAAGCAGGGCGAGCTAAAGGGATTGAACCAAGTAGTAATTACTGTTACTGGCCATGGCTTGAAAGATCCCGATTGGGCATTGAAAGACGAGCGGGGTAGAAAGATAAAGCCACGCAAGGTAGCTGCAGCGGCTGGCGCAGTCGCCGAACTTCTCGGGCTGGAGCGCATTCGATGACAAAGCTCAAAGTAACCGTGCCGGCAACGAGTGCCAATCTGGGCCCAGGCTTTGATTCACTCGGGATGGCCCTGGCGTTTTATGACGAGTACGAACTTGAAACGATCAACTCTGGCTTAGAAATTAACATCACCGGCGAAGGCGCAAAGTCTGCCGCAAAGGATGAAAGCAACCTAATTTTCAAGTCGATCAAACTCGTATTTGATTCGGTTGGCGAGAAGTTGCCAGGCATCAAATTGACCTGCAAGAATTCCATTCCGCATGGTCGCGGAATGGGCTCATCAGGAGCCGCGGTGGCTGGCGGAGTGATGTTGGCGGCAGGTCTTCTTTCCCAAAAAAATTTCAGCGAGCAACAACTGCTGGAATTTGCTACCAAAATGGAGGGGCACCCAGACAACGTTGCTCCTGCTTTATTTGGTGGTCTGACGATTGCTTGGGTGGATGAGGCTGGTCCGCATCACAAGAAATTGACGGTGCACAGAGGAATCTCACCGCTTGTTTTGGTTGCACCCAACGAGATGTCAACGAAGCTTGCTAGAAGCCTGCAGCCAGAATCCGTTCCGCACACTGATGCGGTATTCAATGTTTCCAGGTCAGCGCTTTTGGTCGCAGCTCTCACTCAGAGCCCAGAGCTCATGTTGGCCGCTACGGAAGATCGCCTTCACCAGAACTACCGTGCCAGCGCAATGCCTGAAACCAGCAAGCTAATTTCTGAGCTGAGAGAGAAAGGCCATCCAGCGGTTGTTTCTGGGGCTGGGCCATCTGTATTGGTGCTGGAGGGGGACCCGCAAAACCGCCTGGTTGCTGTGGATTTCGTGAAAAAACACTTTTCTGCCTGGCAAGCGCTAGCGCTTGCGGTTGATTTCAAAGGTGCTAGTCTTGAGGGGCAGTCTGGATCAGGCAGCTAGTAAGCCCCACTGCATCTTCAATCAAATTCTGAAGCGCGGCTTTGCCGTGAAGAAATGAGAAATAATAACGATGGTTGACAGCCAAGAAGAGAAGCCAGCTAAGCGCACTCGTCGAGTGAGCTCAACAGCAGCTTCCAAAAAAGAAAAGACCGAATCAAAGGATTCCGCAGCTTCTTCAAAGCCTGCGGCCGCAGCCGAGCCAACACAGTCCGAAGCTCCTCAACAAAGAGACCAGAACGAAGACCGTGAGACTCGAGCAAATGATCGAGAACACTCCAGGGACCGTGACGATGATCGTCGTGGCGGCAGAAATCGTCGTGGACGATTCCGCGACCGCGACCGTCGCCGTAACCAGGAAGAGTCTGAGCCGGAAATCTCCGAGGACGATGTACTGATTCCAGTGGCGGGAATTCTGGACGTTCTGGACAACTACGCCTTCCTAAGAACTTCTGGCTATCTGCCAGGACCAAACGACGTATATGTATCGCTTGGACAGGTCAAAAAGTATGGACTGCGCAAGGGTGACGCCATCGTTGGTTCAATCCGCCAGCCTCGCGAGGGCGAGGGTCAGCGACAGAAGTTCAACGCGCTGGTTCGAGTTGAGTCAGTTAATGGCCAGAGCCTAGAAGAGGCCAATGCCAGAGTTGAATTCAACAAGCTAACCCCGCTATACCCAGACACTCGTCTGCGCTTAGAGACTGACCCAAAGAAACTGAGCACTCGAATCATTGACCTGGTCTCACCAATCGGTAAGGGGCAGCGTGGTTTGATTGTTTCTCCGCCAAAGGCTGGAAAGACTCTAATTCTGCAGGCAATCGCTAATGCAATCACTGCCAACAACCCTGAGGTTCACCTAATGGTTGTTTTGGTGGATGAGCGACCAGAAGAAGTTACCGACA
>JBMLPC010000028.1:0-3402 GCA_049242305.1 Aquiluna sp.
CAACTGCGAAAGTAATGTCGCAGCCCTGGTCAACCATGGCCTGTAGGTTTGGTGCAAAGTCTTCAGCGGAGTTTGATTCTGCGTCAGCAATCTGAACACCGATCTCGCTCTGTGCCTTTAGAAGTCCGTCATATACAGACTCGTTGAATGACTTGTCATTCCAGCTTCCTTCGTCAGAGACGGCGCATGCTAGATAGTCGATTGTTGGTGCAGCGGTTTCTTCAGCTGGTGCAGTTGCACAGCCAGATAGAACTAGGGCTGAAGCACCCAGTAGAGCGAATGCCGCTGATGCATTCTTTAGCTTCAAGGTTTCCTCCTGAATAGATGAATTGGCACTTTTGATGCCGGATTGCCTCAACTCTACCCGCTAGGCAAGGCGCGACTCGCGCGGACGCTCGGCTTTACCAATCCGAGATAATCACAAAAGTTCAGAGTGGCCAGACTGCCGAAGTGACTCAACCAAGCTCTTAACCTTTTGAGCATGCTGCTTACTTGTAACCAAAAGTGCGTCTGCGGTATCAACAACAATCACGTCTTCTAGGCCAATCAAGGCAACTAGCCGCCCAGTGTCGCTCACGATGATTCCGCTGGAAGAGTCAGTTAGCACGCGAGCTGATCCCAATACCGAAAGTTGACCACGTTGACCTTGAGCTTGAAGTTCAGAGATTGCAGCAAAGTCTCCAACGTCATGCCACTCGAACTGCGCTGGCACCACCGCAACCTGGCCTGCCTTGGCTGCAGGTTCGGCAAGCGAATAATCGATGGCAATTTTGGTAAGAGTTGGCCAAACACGATCCATCACGCTTTTGCGGTCCTGTGTGTCCCAAGCGTTGGCAATCTCAATCACACCTTTATACAGCGTTGGCTGGGTAGTTGAAAGAATCTGCAGAATCGATTCAGCTTTAGCAATAAACATTCCGGCATTCCAGAAATACTCTTCGCTTTCGACATACTTTCGTGCCGTTTGGATGTCTGGTTTTTCAACAAACTCAAGCACTTGGCAGGCAGTCTCAGCTATTTGCTCGCCTTTCCTTATATATCCAAATGCCACCGAGGGCTCGGTTGGCTTTATGCCAATGGTCACAATCTTGTCGCCCTGGGCAACCGCAATGGCTTCGGCCAGCGCCTCTTCAAACTTCTTCTGATCCAGCACCACGTGGTCAGCAGCAAACGATCCGATTATCACGCCAGGCTGACGCTTGTTTAGTATGGCGGCCGCCAGCGCAATAGCTGCGGTGGAGTCTCGCGGCGAAGGTTCCAACACCAGGTTCTTCTTTTCCAGCTGTGGCAGCTGTTCCAGCACAGCCTCCGAGTGAATGTCACCGGTGACAACCATGATCTTCTCGCCTGCCAGCGGAAGCAGTCGGTCCCAGGTGTCCTGCAGCAAGGTTTGGCCGCTGCCTGTCAAATCATGCAAAAACTTGGGTGCGGCAGCGCGAGAGAGCGGCCAGAGTCGGGAACCGATTCCGCCGGCTGGAATTACCGCATAAAAATTCGCTGGAGTGGGCATTGCCTTCTAACCCTAGATGTTCTGCCTCGTTTACAAAAGGCTACCGCTTGCTCGGTTACACTATCTAGGTAATCCCACCCAATGGAGGCCAGATTGGCAATTACCCCCGCCGGAACCCTATATAGAGGTCGGGTTGGCATGTGGTCATGGGTCCTTCACCGAATTAGCGGTGTTGGGATCTTTTTCTTCCTGCTAGTGCACATTCTTGATACTGCTCTGGTGCGAGTAAGCCCAGAGGCCTACAACGTGGTTATCGAGTCGTACAAGACACCCATTATTGGTGTTGCTGAGCTTGGCCTGGTGGGAGCAATCTTGTTCCACGGTCTAAATGGCCTTCGTGTGATTGCAGTTGATTTCTGGTCCAAGGGAACTAAATACCAGGCACTTATGTTTTGGCTAGTGATGATCATCACGGTCGCTGCAGTGGCAGCCTTCACACCGCTTCACCTATCGAGAGTATTTGGGGAGTAATCATGGCTGTTGTAATTGAAACTCCCAACTCTCCGCGCACCAAGCAGCAAGCTAATTGGGAAAAGTATGGCTGGCTGTTCATGCGTGTTTCTGGACCGCTGCTTATTGTTTTAGTTTTCACTCACCTAGTTGCCAACTTGGTAGTTGGCGAAGGAATCAAGGCAATTGATTTTGCATTTGTAGCTGGTAAATGGGCTGACCCGTTCTGGCAAGTTTGGGATCTTGCAATGCTGTGGCTTGCAATGATTCACGGCACAAATGGAATGCGAACAATTGTTAACGACTATGCAGAGCGAGAGCAGGTTCGCAAAGCGCTCGTAACGATTTTGTGGGCAGTTTGTGGACTTTTGATTCTGCTTGGCTCACTTGTCATCTTCACCTTTGATCCATGTCCTGCTGGCGCCGCCGCAGAGCTGCTTCCTTCGTTTTGCCCAGTCAACTAAGAAAGAGAAAATTGACTACTTCTGAGAATGTCATTTATCACTCGCACGATGTTGTAATTGTTGGAGCCGGTGGTGCAGGAATGCGCGCAGCCATTGAAGCTGGTCCAAAAGCTAACGTTGCGGTGATTTCAAAACTCTTCCCCACTCGCAGCCACACCGGTGCTGCGCAGGGTGGCATGGCAGCAGCTCTTGCCAACGTTGAAGAGGACAGCTGGGAGTGGCACACCTTCGACACCGTTAAAGGTGGCGATTACCTGGTAGACCAGGACGCAGCCGAAATTTTGGCAAAAGAATCAGTCGACGCTGTGATTGATCTTGAGAACATGGGGCTTCCCTTTAACAGAACCCCAGATGGCAAAATTGACCAGCGACGTTTTGGTGGTCACACTCGTGACCACGGAAAAGCACCGGTTAGAAGAAGCTGCTACGCAGCTGACCGAACTGGCCACATGATTCTGCAGACCCTATACCAAACCTGCGTGAAGCTAGGAATTGAGTTCTTCAACGAGTACTACGTCCTAGACCTCGTCATGAATGAAGGAAAACCAGCCGGCGTAGTTGCTTATGAACTTGCAACCGGTGACATTCACGTCTTCGCCGGAAAGTCAATTGTTTTTGCAACAGGTGGCTTTGGAAAGATTTACAAGACAACTTCCAATGCTCACACCCTGACCGGTGATGGAGTTGCCATTGCATACCGCCGCGGCATTCCGCTAGAGGACATGGAGTTCTACCAGTTCCACCCAACCGGTCTTGCTGGTCTTGGAATTCTGCTCAGCGAAGCGGCGCGCGGTGAAGGTGGAATTTTGCGAAATGCATCGGGTGAGCGCTTCATGGAACGCTACGCACCAACCATCAAAGATCTCGCTCCGCGTGACATGGTGGCAAGAGCAATGGCCAATGAGGTTCGCGAGGGAAGAGGTGCGGGTCCAAACAAGGATTACGTTCTGCTAGACCTCACTCACCTGGAGCCGGCAG
>JBMLPC010000029.1:0-3654 GCA_049242305.1 Aquiluna sp.
GTGTGCCAAGGAAAATGATTTCCCCTAAACGTTTTTCCACTGGAAAAGATTCACAGGTGAGAACCGATTCATCAATAAGCAGTTGAATCGACACCATAATCTGTAGGTCGGCAGGAATTTGCGTCCCCAGCCTAAGTTCAACCAAGTCTCCAGGCACAAGCTGATCGACCCCGACTTCGATTGGTTTTCCATCTCGAAAGACGTTTGCGGTGAGTTTCACTCTTTCCAAAAGAGTCCCAAGCTCACGACCAGCTCGGTGCTCCTGATAAAAACTCAGCAGCGCCGTGGGTATGACGATTGCCAAGATGATGAGTGATTCGAATACTTCCCCAAGCAGCATGGCGAGCAACGTGGCTCCAAGTAACAGCAGCATTACTGGATCAGTGAATTGAGAGAGCAAAAGCCTAAGTGTCGTATCCTGCCCAGTTACTTGAATTAAATTAGGACCAAATTGCTCAAGCCTGACCTTTGCCTCGACGCTGGTCAGGCCTGCATAGCTGCTCATGATTCAAGATTAGAGGAGAGATTGGTGACAAGAATAGGCACCATCATTGAACTGGCGCAGCTATTGAGGCTTATCAACGTCAATTGCTTCGCCGAAGGTAGCCGCACGTGCTTTCCAACCTAGTTCATCACTAATCCGAAATCGCATTCGATCAGTCGCCTCGATTTCTCCGTGTGTGACATAAGTCATTTCAGGTGGAGTTTTCGTTTCTTTGAGCCAATTAATCAATTCATTAGCATCCATGTGAGCGGACATGGAATCCATGAAAAAAATCTCTGCCTTGACTGCAACGTCAACGTGAAAAATCCGAACAGACTTAGCGCCATCCAATAACTGTCTTCCTCGAGTGCCACCTGCCTGATAGCCAGTAAAAATAATTGCATTTTTAGGATCTGTACCGAACTTCATGACGTGGTGGAGTACTCTTCCTCCTTCCATCATGCCGCTCGCGGCAATAATTATTTTTGGCTCCTCGCGCTCGTTTAGTTCTTTCGATTCCCCGACATCTTTGACAATTCTCGCTGCGCTATACATCTCATCAAATTCTGACGGGTCTACCCGATGCTCTTCTTGGTGCTGGTGATAGAGGCTGCTTACGCTCGTAGCCATCGGGCTATTCAAATACATAGTTACCTGGGGCAACTTGCCCTGCTTCATAAGTCGCCAAATGTGAAGCATCAGGGATTGGGTTCGACCAACTGCAAAAGCCGGAATAACCGCTGTCCCGCCTCGATTGAGAACCTTGTTTAATGTTTCTTCCAGTTCTTGCTCGGGGTTGACTTCAGAGTGTTGGGTGTTGCCGTAAGTAGACTCCGTAATCAAAATATCGGCACCTTCAAATGGAGCTGGTCCCAACATCAACGGATCCGCTGATCTGCCCAGATCTCCAGTGAAATGAATCTTCTTATTACTGACTTTGAGGACGACTTGAGATGCACCCAGGATGTGTCCTGCGTGGAGGAAAGTTACCGAGAGATTTTCAGCAAGTTTCTTTTCCTGGTTGAACCCAACCACCTGAACCAGTGGAATTGCCCGCTCAACATCCGATAACTCAAAGAGCGGCTTGGCGGGTTGGTGCTTGGTGTATTGCTTGCGGTTTGCGCGCTCCGCATCTTCCTCATAAATCTTTGCGCTATCCGCCCAGAGTATTTTGCAAAGTTCGAAGGTCCCTTGGGTCATGTAAATTTTACCGCGAAAGCCTCGTCTCACAATCGCCGGAATTAGTCCCGAGTGATCTAGGTGAGCATGGGTAAGAACTATTGCATCTAGCTCTGCAGGATTGAAAGGGAATTCTTCCCAGTTTCTAAGTCGAAGTGATTTGTAGCCTTGGAATAAACCGCAATCCACCAATAACTTGTAATTGGCTGTCTCAATCAGATACTTACTTCCCGTAACCGTCTCGGTTGCCCCCAAGAAAGTAAGTCGGTTGGTTGCCGCTTTCATATTTTTACTTCCTACTGTCACTTAAGAGCTTAGGGCTTGCACCAACTGCAGTCGCTGACTGCCATGATGCAAGCCACTAGCTCTGATACTAGAAACATCTTTATTACAATGCAGCCCCTCTACTTGATAACACATTGCAGTTGAATATTTGCTCCATTCATCTGCCACTGCACCGTGCCAAAGTGCTCTACGCCATGGTGATCTGTAAAGACACAAACATCGCCAATAGCCATGCCTGTTCCATTTGTTCCAGCAGGTCCTTGCGCACCAGTAGCTCCAGCAGGTCCTTGCGCACCATCAGCACCGGAAGATCCAGTTGCGCCTGTTGTGCCGGTGGCGCCTTGTGCTCCGGTTGCTCCAGTTGCACCCGCAGGGCCTTGTGCTCCGGTTGCTCCAGTTGCACCCGCAGGGCCTTGTGGTCCAGTTGCACCATCAGCACCTGCTGGTCCTGTCGGACCAGTTAGTCCTATTTGTCCCTGGATTCCCTGGAGTCCTTGGAGTCCTTGAATTCCTTGTGGGCCAACTAAACCTCGGGCTCCTTGAACTCCAGCTTGTCCGGCTGCGCCATCGGCACCATCACTGCCATCCAGACCCGTTTCGCCCTGCAAACCAGGCGCGCCTGTTTGAGTGACAGAGCTGCCACTGCCGTTGCCAGCAGTTGCATCAGCGCCACCGATGACAGTGGTGAGTGCCCACAGAGCAATAATGATGGCGATTATGGCCAAGATTGTTGCAAGGAGGTTGACTCTGGCATTGGAACGGGTGTTTTTGACTTCTTCGGTGGATGTTGCCTCCGCAGCTTCAGCTATGTCACCGGTTGCGGGACTAGTCTTGACGTCGGAGAGTAGTTGCTCAACTTGAGTT
Source organism: Aquiluna sp. (assembly GCA_049242305.1). Taxonomy (GTDB): domain Bacteria; phylum Actinomycetota; class Actinomycetes; order Actinomycetales; family Microbacteriaceae; genus Aquiluna. The sequence goes on from JBMLPC010000029.1 coordinate 2,813, forward strand.
ACACCTGCTTCATTTGAAAGGTCGGTCATAGTTGAACCATAACTTCCAAGAGTTGCGAACAATTGTCGAACTAATCGCAATTTCCTCAAAGCTTTGTCACGGCTAAATCATGATGGCTGACGATAGACCCAATGCGCTTCTGATCGAAGACGATGCCGAAGATCGCCTTAACATTCGCTTGCAGCTGGAGCTGCTAGGGCTGATTGTCTATGACGCGGCCACCAAGAATGAGGCACAAGAGCTGTTTCCGCTTCGCGACTACAGCATTGTTCTTATACACCTCGGTCACTCCCAGCTGGAGAGCATGCAGCTGTGCAGGTCGATTAGAGCTGAATCAACCGTTCCGATCATCATGTTGACCCAGCGCGACGAAGTCATTGATGAGGAGATGGCACTAGCTGCGGGAGCGGATGACTACGTTACAAAACCAATTATTGAGCGCATTCTCACCTCGCGTGTGACGCAGCAAATGAAGCGCGGGGAAACCCAGCGAGCTCCTCGAGCAAACATCCTGACCTGGGGACCGCTGGAAATGGACCTAAGCCAACACAGCTTCAAAGTTGGTGGCAAGAGTGTGATGCTCACCAACGCCGAGTACCAATTCCTGCAGCTTCTACTAGCCAACCCAGAGCGAATCTTTTCCAGGGAGCAGATTATTCAAACTATTGGGTCTTTCCGTGGTTACAAGTCAGACCACTTGGTTGACTCACATGCCTCCAGACTGAGAAAGAAAATCAGAGATGCCGGTGGTCCAAACGTAATTTCAGTTGTTAGAAGCGTGGGCTTCCGTCTGGCAGCACCAGCAGACTAAAAAAGAAAACCCGCTAAGTCGTGAAATTCTT
>JBMLPC010000030.1:0-9702 GCA_049242305.1 Aquiluna sp.
TTTGCTCAAAGCTGGATTCACTCAGCGCTACCCCGCCCTTGATACCAATACCAAGCAACAGATAGATCGAGAGCGCCTGATACACAGCATCCGGCAGTTTTAGATCTGAGCGAAGGGCGGTGGCCAGCAGACCAAGCGCAAATGCCAACACTGGCGGTGAGGTCAGGTTGGTCAGCGCTAGCTGCAGGCCGTCCACCTCTACCTCGCGATGCTGCCGAGGGCTTTGATCAGCTCACCGACTGTGTGACCACCAGAGGTTGAGTGACGCAGCTTCGCCGAGAGGTTAATCTCATAGCGATTGTTTCTGCCCTCTTTGCTCTTGGTCAAATACCCACCGTCTTCTAGGTCCTTTAAGACGTTGACGATGGAGCGGGTGGTCAGACCCGCCACCTTGGCCAGGTCTTCAATGGTGAGATTTGGATTCTCTGTCAACGCAAGTAGAACGTGCGCGTGGTGTGAAAGAAATGTCCAGTGCTTACTCAACCCTCTTCTTTCCCTTTCTGAAAACCGGCTCTACCTTCTTCCAGTCCTCCTCGGTTGCAGATTCAAAGAATCTCCTGCCATCCACCTCAACTTCGTGGCGCCCTTGGCCCTTGCTCTTGACGAGCGAAGCAATGATTGAGGTGGCAATAATCAAGATAATGACAGCCAGCGAAACCGTGGTCGGAACTTTGTAGATGTCGTGCAAGAACATCTTGATTCCAACCCAAACCAAAATGATTGAGAGCCCCACCTTCAGATAGATAAATCGGTGGATTAGATCAGAGAGCAAGAAATACATTGCTCTGAGCCCAAGGATTGCAAAGGCGTTTGCCGTAAACACCAAGAACGGCTCACTGGTGACAGCAAAGATTGCAGGAATTGAGTCAACAGCAAACACTATGTCGGTGAACTCAACCAGCGCGAGAACAATCAGTAGCGGCGTTGCAAAGACCACACCACCAATCCGAACAAACATTTTCTGCCCATAGAGCTTGTCGGTCGATCTAACTTTGCTGGTAAACCAGCGGTAAAACTTAGACTCGGTGGGGTTGTAATGCACGTTTCTCTGCTGATACATCTTGATACCGGTGTAGATCAGGAAAGCAGCGAACAGGTAAAGAATCCAAGAGAACTGGTAAATCAGTGCGGCACCCAGTGCGATGAAGATTCCTCTGAACACCAATGCGCCCACCACACCCAGGAACAAGATGCGGTGCTGATACTCACGTGGAATTGAAAACGCTGCAAATATCATCGCCCAGACAAACACGTTGTCGACAGCTAGAGATTTCTCGATCACAAATCCCGAAAAGTACTGCTGAGCAAACTCCGCCCCATACATCCACCAGACGATGAATCCAAAAGCAATACCGAAGGTGACCCAGATAGCAGACCAAATGGCCGCTTCTTTAACTTCGATTACCTTTGCATTTCGGTGTGCAAATAGGTCAATTGCAAGCATCACCAAAATGAATCCAATGACTGCAAGCCATAGCCAGAGCGGGACGTTCAACGATTCTCCTTAGAAGAAATAAATTGCTAGTATTTTATTTCACTAATACAGAATGTCAAGCAGGCTAAACCAATGTCAGGGCGAACCAGGCTCCCGCGCTGAGTAGGGAAACCAGCAGTAGCTGGAGGTTCATTTTCAGGGTGAACTTGGCTTCTCCGCGCTGGGCGTGGACGATGATCGCGCCAAGCATGGTCAAGGCAAGCCCAATTCCGGCTGCCACAGCAAACCAAATAGCCCACTCAAACCCGATCAGATAGCCAATCGGAGCCAGAATCAGCCCGGCAGCACCCAGGATTTCAAGCAGTCCAATGGTCTTGGCAACCGAAACAGGCAGTTTCTCAAGCCAGCCAAAGCCAGCTGCCAGCATGGTCTCCTTGCTTGATTTGAGCTTGAAGCTGCCAGCCATATAGAAGCTGAAAGCGGTGAAGGCTGAGATAGCAAAGCCAAGAACAATAACAAGTAAATCCATGATTCTCCTTTTAGTAAAGTGGGCCTAGACAAGTATTGTCTACTATACCTGAAACTTGCTTGTTAGGCTCTAGCGGTGGAAATAAAAGCAGAGTGTGAACGCAAAGCCGGTCAGTGGTGGGTCAAAGTCCCAGCCCTAGATGACCTAATGATTTCCAGCAAGCGCCTAGACCTAGCAGCCGAGCAGATCAAAGATCTGATCTCAGAGCGCGAAGGTGTCGAGAGATGCGATGTCATCTTGAAGGTAGAAACCACCATCCCTGGGATTATGTGCGACCTAGATGGTGCTCAAGAAAAAATGCGCACCGCTCTTCGCATGCAAGATGAAGCCTCCAAGGAAATTCGTGATGTTGTTGCTCGACTTCGAAATGAAGGACTGAGCATGCGAGACATCGGAGTGCTTCTAAGAATTTCTCCACAACGTGTTGCACAGTTAGCAGAAAGCGTTTAACTGTGTCGAAGGTAACGACTGAAAAAGTTGGACACGTTTTACAAATCGGACTCAATCGTCCAGACAAAATGAATGCAGCTGATGAAGAAATGCTGCATCAACTCGCACTCGCTTATGGTCAATTAGAAAATGACAAAGACCTTCGCGTGGGATTGGTTTTTGCACACGGCGATCACTTCACCTCAGGTCTTGATCTATTTGATGTTGGACCAAAAATGCAAACTGGAAAGTTGCAGCTTGTTCCAGAAGGTGGAGTTGATCCATGGGGAATTCAAACCAAACAAGTGTCAAAACCAGTTGTGATGGCAACGCGTGGAACCTGTTTCACGCTTGGCGTTGAGCTTGCTCTTGCTTCCGACATTGTGATTGCAGCGAGTGATTCAAAGTTTGCGCAACTAGAAGTTGCCAGAGCAATTCTTCCGTTTGGTGGTGGAACCATTCGCTTACCGAAAGTTGCCGGTCACGCTAAAGCGATGCAGTACTTGCTAACCGGAGATTCATTTGGTGCGAAGGAAGCACTGGAAATGGGAATGATCAACGAAATCGTTGAACCAGGCCAAGAGTTTGCAAGAGCAATACAGTTTGCAGAGAAGATCGCTCTACAGGCACCACTTGCCGTTCAAGCAACACTGGCATCAGCCAGGAATGCTGACACTGAAAACGAAAAGCAGCAGTTATTCAGAAGGCTTGGCAAGTTGATGGGCACCAAGGATGTAGAGCGAGGCATGCAGGCATTCATTTCTAAGCAACCAGCCCAATTCGAGGGCAACTAGTTGTTGATTTACTCGCAATAACCACCTCCAAACTTGTAGCCTTCCTACAAAAACCCCTGTTTTAGGCATTTTCCAGTTGTGCCCAGTCACGAAATTGCTAACACCCCCTGTTGGCTGCCTATTTGGTGGTTTTGACTTGTGGCTGAGGTGAACCATGAGTGAAAACGATCTAAGACTGGATGTAGCCGAAGTAGGCGAGCGCCTCCTTGGCCGATGGGCTGATATCCGTCGCCACACCAGAAAAGTAATCATTGAGAACCAACTGTTTAAACCCGAAGGTGCTCCGATGGCAGAACATCGCGAGTGGGTGCTCAAAGCACTAAAGACTTTGGTTCGAGAAAATGCCACTCAGTATGGATTCTTGCCCGAGCATGGCGGACAAAGAAATCCAGGTGGATCACTATCAAGTTTTGAAGAACTTGTTTTTGGAGACCCATCACTTCAAATCAAATTTGGTGTGCAGTGGGGACTATTCGGTTCCGCAATTCTCTATTTAGGAACTGATTACCACCACAAAACATTTTTGCCAGGTGCAACAAATCTTGAAACACCAGGCGCCTTTGCGATGACCGAAACCGGCCACGGATCAGACGTTGCATCAATTGGAACAACTGCAACTTACGATCCAGAAACAAAAGAATTCGTTATTAACACTCCAGATCGCCACAGCTACAAGGACTACCTAGGCAATGCTGCGCTTCACGGTGAAGCTGCAGTTGTGTTTGCCCAACTTTACACAAACGGTGAACACCACGGCGTTCACGCATTCTTTGTTCCAATTCGCAAAAACGGAAAACTATTGCCAGGTGTTGGTGCTGAGGATGATGGCCTCAAAGGCGGACTAAACGGAATCGACAACGGAAGACTTTTCTTCAATCAGTTAAGAATTCCAAGAGCAAACATTCTTAATCGCTATGCCGATGTTGCAGAAGATGGGACCTACACATCTTCTATCGACTCTCCCGGCAGAAGATTCTTCACTCAGCTTGGTGCTTTGGTGCAGGGAAGAGTTTCGCTAACCGGAGCAGTAACAAATGCTCAAAAGCTTGCACTGGACATCGCGGTTCGTTACTCACTTGCTAGAAAGCAGTTCCCTGGTGTTGATGGAAACGAAGTAACCATCATGGATTACCAAAGACACCAGCGCCGACTCCTGCCCCTGATTGCCAGAACTTACGCGCAGGTGTTTACCCACCAAGAATTGCTCAACCAGTTCCATGCGGTATTCACCGGAGAAAACGACACAGAGGAATCTCGTTCGGATCTGGAAACCGTTTCCGCAGCCAGCAAGGCACTGAGCACCTGGTATGCGCTAGACACCATCCAGCAGTGCCGCGAGGCCTGTGGTGGCCAGGGATTTATGGCCCAGCACCGACTTACAGGACTTCGAGCAGACCTCGATGTCTACGTCACATTTGAAGGCGATAACAACGTCATGCTGCAGCTGGTCGCCAAGCGACTTCTAAGTGATTACGCCAAGGCATTCAAGTCACCTGACTTTGGAACACTCGCGCAGTATGTCGCAGGTCAAGTTGGCGAGACTGCAATCAACCGCGGCGGTCTGCGCGGGCTCGCGCAGTCAATCACCGACTTCGGATCTACTGCTCGTGCAGTTGGCTTTGTCAAAGACGAGGAACACCAGCACCAACTGCTGGCTGATCGGGTTCACACCATGATTGCTTCAATCGCAAACAAGCTAAAGGCAGCTGGCAGTGATAAGGAGAAGCAAGCAGAGCTCTTCAACCGCTATCAAAACGATTTGATCATGGCAGCCCGTGCTCATGGCGAGCTGATTATGTGGGAGGCCTTTACCTCTGCACTCAAAACAATTAAGGATGCTGACTCACTAAAGATTCTCACCTGGCTAAGAGACCTCTACGGCTTTACGCTGCTGGAAGAGAATCTCTCTTGGTATCTAATAAACGGAAGACTCTCAGGAGCTCGCGCCGAAGCTATCACCGAATACATCGACAGCAGACTGCTGCCAAGACTTCGTCCACATGCTGAGAGCTTGGTTGACGCATTCCTGCTTTCACCAGAGCTTGTCCGCACCACCCTGGCTCAAGATGAAAAAGAGCGCCAAATGAATCGCCAAACCCTAGTGAGGAACTAATGAAGTCCCAAGACGTTTATTTCATCGATGGGGTTAGAACTCCATTTGGAAAAGCTGGCGAGAAGGGAGTCTTCTGGAACACCAGAGCAGACGATCTATCAGTGAAGACAGTGATTGGACTGCTAGAGCGCCATCCGGATCTTCCGCGAGAAGCCATCGATGATGTTGCAATTGCTGCTGCTAATCAAAAAGGCGACCAGGGACTGCAGCTCGGAAGATCAGTAAGCATCTTGGCGGGACTACCAACAACCGTTCCAGGTTATGCAATTGACAGATGGTGTGCTGGTGCGATGACCGCTGTCACAACAGTTGCCAGCGCAATCGGAATCGGTGCATACGATGTTGCGCTGGCCGGAGGAGTTGAACACATGGGCCATCACCCGATGGGCGATGGCATGGATCCAAACCCACGCTTCTTGGCTGAAAAACTGGTTGACCCAGCCGCCTTGAACATGGGAAACACCGCCGAAAAGATTCACGATCGTTTTCCTCACCTAACCAAAGAGCGCTCTGACATGCTCGGGCTTGCCAGTCAGAAGAAGGCCGCCAAGGCCTATGAAGACGGCAAGATTCAGCCCGATCTGATTTCAGTGAGTGCTCCTGGCGCAGAGGGCTTCAAGTTAGTTACCAAGGACGAACACCTTCGTCCCGATTCAACCCTTGAGGGAATGAAGGATCTCAAGACCCCTTTCCGCCCGCACGGCAAGGTGACCGCAGGAAACGCTTCCCCGCTAACCGATGGCGCAACCATGTCACTGATTGCTGGTGAAGCGGCTGTAAAGAAGTACGGGCTGAAGCCAAAAATGAAAATGGTGTCATTTGCATTCGCAGGTGTTGAACCAGAGATCATGGGCATCGGACCCATTCCTTCAACCGAGAAAGCACTTGCTAAGGCCGGACTTTCAATTGGCGACATTGGTCTAATTGAAATCAACGAAGCTTTTGCCATTCAGGTTCTTAGCTTCCTCGATCACTTCGGCATTGCCGATGATGATCCGAAGGTTAACAAATATGGCGGGGCAATCGCTATGGGTCACCCGCTTGCGGCCAGCGGAGTTCGACTGATGATTCAGCTAGCGAAACAGTTTGAGGAAAACAAAGACGTTCGCTATGGCATGACAACTATGTGTGTCGGTCTTGGCATGGGCGGAACTGTGATTTGGGAAAACACTTCTTACAGGGGCAAGTAATGGAAAAGTACGCGGCACTGCTAGAAAGCGATGAGGTAGTAACTCATTCCTATGTGAATGACGTGACACTACCGTCAGGAAAGGTTCTTGCCCTAATCACTCTGGATAACGGCAAAGACCACACCAGACCAAACACACTCGGCCCAAAGACACTTATTGAGTTTGCTCAGAAGCTAGATGAGCTAAAAGAGCGCGCAGCCAAAAAAGAAATTCATGCTGTTGCCGTCACTGGCAAACCATACTTTCTGGCAGCTGGTGCCGATCTAACTCATGTTCAAAATATTCGCGAGCGAAAAATCGGAAGACTAATTGGTGAACTTGGTCACTACTCACTTGGAAAATTGTCCGAACTCGGAGTGCCAAGCTTTGTCTTCATTAACGGTTTGGCTCTTGGTGGCGGATTGGAAATTGCCCTCAATGCGGACTACCGAACAATCAACAAAACTGCACCAGCGGTTGCCTTACCGGAGGTCTTCATTGGACTCATTCCGGGTTGGGGAGGCGCCTACCTGCTTCCTAACCTGATCGGCATCAAGAATGCCCTCAAGGTCATTATTGAAAATCCGCTCAAGCAAAACCGGGTTCTAAGTCCGGAAGACGCCTTTGAGCTGGGCATTGCAGATGTCATGTTTGATTCAGCCAGGTACCTAGAGGACTCTCTAGCCTGGGCAGACAAGGTAATAGGCGGCATGAAGGTCAAGCGCAAGCACGAGCCAAATGCCATTGAAAAGGCCACCATTTGGGGGCCAGCAGTGTCGATTGCTCGATCAATGGTCGAGGAAAAACTGGGCAAGGTTCCACTATCGCCATACAAGGCACTTGATCTAATCGCCGATGCGAAGAGCGGCTCCAAGGAAGATGCCTTTAGAAGAGAAGACGATGCCATTGAAGAACTAATCGCATCGGACCAGTTCCGCGCATCTATCTATGCATTCAATTTGGTGCAAAAGCACGCCAAGAAACCAACCGGCGCGCCAGACAAATCTCTTGCCAAGAAGGTGACCAAGGTTGGTGTGATTGGCGCTGGTTTGATGGCATCTCAGTTCGCCCTGCTGTTCTTAAGAAGACTGCAGGTGCCAGTGGTTATCACTGACGTCTCACAAGAGCGAATTGATAAGGGGATTCAATACATTAAGGACGAACTGCAGAAACTTGTCGACAAGGGCAGACTCTCTACCGATGACAGAAACAGATTCATTGGAAATCTCTCGGGTTCGCTGGACTACGCAGCATTTGCCGATTGCGACTGGGTAATTGAGGCTGTCTTTGAAGAGCTAAAGATCAAGCAGGAAGTATTTTCCAAGCTCGAAGCAATTGTTTCCCCAGAATGCATTTTGGCAACCAACACTTCCTCGCTTTCTGTCGATGCGATGGCTGCAAATCTAAAGCACCCGCAGCGCCTTGTCGGTTTCCACTTCTTCAACCCAGTGGCCGTGATGCCGCTGGTGGAGGTTGTAAGAGCCAACAAGAGCAGTGATGAAGCGGTTGCAACTGCAATGGATGTTGCGAAGAACCTGAAGAAGACCGCGGTCATCACATCTGATTCCGCTGGTTTTGTCGTGAACAGACTGCTCGGCTATTTGCTGGGTGAAGCGATGCGCGCAGTGGATGAGGGAGCAAGCTTTGAGGAAGTTGCTAACGCAATTGCCCCACTCGGCCTTCCAATGAATCCATTTGATTTGCTAGAGCTGGTTGGTTTGAAAGTTGGAGCGCACGTGCTGGATTCAATGCACGCATTCAACTCAGAGCGGTTCTATGCCAGCGCAAACCTCCACAAACTAGCCGAGCACGGCAAGTTACTTGAGCGCGATGGTAAGGGCAAGATCAAGGGCTACGACAAGCAGGCAATCGCAATTGTTGCTGGCGGAACTAAGCCAAGATCCGCTGACGAAATCTTTGAGGGCGTCCAGGTTGGCCTAGCAAGAGAAATCAAGCTGATGCTGGATGAAAAAGTTGTTGGAACAGCTCAGGACATCGATCTGTGCATGATCATGGGTGCGGGCTGGCCTTTCCACTTAGGTGGAATCACCCCATACCTGGATCGATGCGGAGCAAGCCAAAAGGCATTTGGTGGCAGCTTCCACAATCCAATGATTGTTGGAGCGCGAGACTAGAAGGGCCTAGCGCCAATCTGTCTGGAGATTTCTTCAGCCACTTCAATGTTCGCAACTGTGTCGGCAGCGCCGTGGACAGGTGATTCGACTCTGCCTTCCGAAACATATTTCGCGAAGTAGTTGACCTGGTAGCAAAGTCCCTCATGACCTTGGATTGACGATTCATCGCGCCAAGACTGCTCTTTGAAGTAAAGATTCTTGTCGCGCAACTTGATACCGGATGGGACAAAGAAAGGTTCATCGATAACCACAACACCGTTTTCAAATGCGCAGCTTGCGGTTGTTGGAATAGTTGAGATACCCGAGGAAATCAGCTGTGCTCTTCCACCATTGGCGTATTCAAGAGTTGAAAAAGTCTCCATATCCAAATCATTTTCATCAACCTTTCCGGTTGCAATCAAATTGATTGGGTTGCCCATGAACTGTTGAGCAATCGCGATGGGATAGATACCCATGTCATAAATGATTCCTCCGCCACCCTTTGTCCAGAGTCTTGCGCTGTGGCTGTTATCAACACAGAAGTTAGCTGACAGAAGTCTTGGTTGTCCAAGCTCACCATCTGCCAAGAGTTGGCGAATGATTGTTGATTGCGGCAAATATCTTGTCCACATTGCTTCCATGGCAAGAAGATTCTTGGACTTAGCAAGGGTAAAAATTTGTCTGGCTTGGTCGGGGGAGTAGGTGATTGGTTTTTCCACTAGTACGTGCTTACCAGCATTGAGAGCTAGCATTGCGTGCTCAAAGTGATCTGATTGCCAGCTTGCAATATAGACAGCGTCAATTTCACTTGAATTTACTAGCTGGTCATAATTTTCAAGGACCAATCCAATACCGAATTTGTCGGCAAAATCTTTTGCACGCTCAGGTGATCGGGACGCCACTGCCGTGAACTTTTGATTGGTATTTTTCAGAGTTGTTTCAACTAAAGCGTTTGCTATCTTCCCCGGTCCAATCACACCCCAGCGAAGTGATGGAACGGAATCAGAAGCTATGTGTTCAGGCTTTGGTAGGTGCATGGCTTGAGTTTAGAGAGGTATTCTGTAAGTAGCTAATAGGCGTAAATCAGGGACCAAAAATTACCAGCACCATCGCGCTCAC
>JBMLPC010000031.1:0-4324 GCA_049242305.1 Aquiluna sp.
CTTGTTGCGCTCATAGAGATACCCCGCTCTCACGGTGAAAGTCATGCCAAAATCTTCGTTATGACTGATGCTCGGAACAATGCTAAACGGAACCAGTTGGGACCGACCATCCCCAGGGGATTTGTCCTAGGAGAATTTACCAACTATTCCGATGCCACGGCAATGGTGGAAAAGCTGCTTGCTGGCGAATTCAAAGCCGATCAGGTATCGCTAATTGGACATTCACCCGTGCTGGTCGAGCGCATTAAGGCACGGCTGGGTTATGGCCGAGTCGCACTATCGGGAGCCATGACCGGATTTTGGGTTGGCCTGATTTTTGCCTTATTGGTTGGTGCGGGAATTACCGTTGGACCAGAGGGTGCTATTTCCTATAACCCGCAGCAGTTTTTTGCAGTGGTTTTGCTATCGGCCGGAATTGGAATGCTTTTCAACATAACCCGTTTTTCTTTGAGTAAATCAAAGCGCGGATTCCTCTCGACCCAAATGCCAGTTGCGAGCAGGTGGGAAGTAGTGGTTCCGGAATCTGAGGCGGCTAATGCCAAGAAACTTCTTGGCTCAGCCAGCGACGCCTAGCTGATTGGCAGCAAACCAACTCTCAATTTCTTGAACAGTTCTTGGTAGTGCCTTGCTTAGATTCTCGCAGCCACTTTCAGTGACCAACACATCGTCTTCAATTCTCACGCCAATGCCGCGGTATTTTTCGGGCACCGTTAGATCGTCTGCGTGGAAGTAAAGGCCGGGTTCGATGGTGAAGACCATTCCTGGTTTGAGAATTCCATCCTGGTAGTGCTCTCTTCGAGCTTGGGCGCAGTCGTGCACATCGAGTCCGAGGTGGTGAGAGGTTCCGTGCACCATGTATCTTCTGTGGTGCTGATTCTCTTCCTTCAACGCCTCCTCGGCAGTTACCGGAATTAGTCCGAGTTCGGAGACCTTCTTGGCAATTACCGCAATCGCAGCATTATGAACTTCACGGAATTTGATTCCCGGCTTCGCAACTGCGAAAGCTGCATCGGCTGCTTCTAAAACTGCCTCATAAACCCACTTTTGTTCTGGTGAGAATTTTCCAGAAGCTGGAATTGTTCGGGTGATGTCGGCGGTGTAGAGGGAGTTCAACTCGCATCCGGCATCAAGCAACACCAGGTCCTTTTTATCAACTGATCCGGTGTTCTTTGTCCAGTGCAGTATGCAGGCGTGAGCTCCACTGGCGGCAATGGTCTCGTAGCCAATGTCATAGGCCTCTTCGCGAGCTCTGGCAAAAAATGTAGTTTCAATCACTCTCTCGCCACGAGCAGAACTGATTGCTCTTGGCATGTTCTTTGCAACATCGGCAAATCCGCGCGAGGTAATCTCAATAGCCTTGCGCATTTGCTCAATCTCATACTCGTCTTTGACGAATCTCATTTCTGAAACAAACTCAGCAAACTTGGCGTTCTTCAACGTCAGTGGCTTCGGCCAATCCTTTAGCTTCTTGGCCAGTTTCTTGATGTCATGAGTTTCGATTCCGAGCTGAGTCTCGATGTCTTCCAGGGTTGGTCTAGGACCAGTCCAAAATTCACCAATCATTGGGTTGGCAAAAAATTCAGTGGAGTCCCTACCCGCAGTTGGGCGAAGGAAAAGCTGAGTTTTGGTCTTTTTCTTTCTGGTGTCAATAACGAGCACAGATTCGGGAACAGTCTCGCTGCCCCAGCCTGTGAAGTAGGTGAAGGCAGTATCCGGGCGATAGCGATACTCGGTGTCGTTGGCTCGTACCTTCATTCCGCCCGCCTCTAACAGAATCAGTTTGCCCGGGTATTTCTTGGCCAGCAGATCTCTGCGCTTTTGCGCATAGTCAGCCACCTCCCAACGCTTGGCGCTGGAGGGACCCTTCTCCTCCCAATTGGCAGAGACGTATTCGAGAAACTTCTTGCTGTGAGGGGTTCTGGAACGGTTGGAACTTGCCTTCTTATTCATGGGACTATTCTGCTCCTGTGATTGATTTGCATGCGCACTCTAACCAATCAGATGGTAAAGATTCACCTTCAGAATTGGTGCGCAAGGCCAGGGCCGCTGGGGTTACCACCTTGGCCATAACCGACCATGACACCACCGATGGTTGGGAAGAAGCTATTCAGGCAGCGAGGTCTGAGCGAATTGGTCTGGTGCCTGGCATTGAGGTCTCCACTAGGGCCAAAGTTGGGCTGCGCTCAATCTCAGTTCACATCCTGGCTTACTTACCAAACCCAGATCATCCAGGTCTCGCTTCTGAGCTAGCGAAAACCAGAACATCCAGAATCGGTAGAGCTAAGGAGATGGTTGCCCGCCTCTCGGCCGACTATCCGATTTCCTGGCAGGACATTGAAGATCAGCTAAAGCCAGGAGCAACAGTGGGAAGACCGGCGCTCGCCGATGCGCTGGTTGCCAAGGGTATAGTTCCCACTAGATCGGCTGCCTTTGAATCGATTTTGCATAAAGCAAGTCCCTACTACGTCTCCGACTACTCAGTTGACACGGAATTGGCAATCAAGTTGATTCGGGAGGCGGGGGGAGTTTCTGTCATGGCACATCCACTGATTGATTTTCCTGCTGGCAAATCAGAACTGGATCTACCTACCAAGCACTTTGAACAAGTGATTGCGGCAGGCCTAAATGGCTTTGAGGTTGATCACCGCTCGGTGCCAGAGTTTGCCAAAAGCTGGCTGCGAGAGCTTGCACTGAAACACAACTTGATTGTTACCGGCTCATCCGATTATCACGGTGATGGCGCCAAAGAAAATCAACTGGGAGAGAACTCAACAGACCCGTTGCAGTTTGAGAGAATTCTCAATCAAGCTTGGGGCTTTGAAGCCTTCTTGTAATTACGCTGACGCTGTCTAGCCTTTGGTTTCGCGGGCTCATCTTTCTTCGCAGTTGGCTGAGATGTTTTTGGTTTTGGTTCAGCAGCTGGTTTCTTGTTGAGCCTGCCCTTGGTGCCGGCCGGAATGCCGAGGTCGGCAAACAGGTGCTCGCTGGAGGAGTAGGTTTCAACTGGTTCTGGGATTCCAAGCTCCAGTTCCTTGTTGATGTTCTGCCAGCGGGTCATGTCTTCCCAGTCGACAAAAGTCACCGCTACACCCAACTTGCCGGCGCGACCGGTTCTGCCGGTGCGGTGCAGGTAAGCCTTCTCGTCTTCGGGCACTGAGTAGTTGATGACGTGGGTCACATCATCAACGTCGATACCGCGAGCCGCCACCTCGGTGGCGACCAGGATGTCCTTTTTGCCTGCGCGGAAAGCAGCCATGGATCGTTCCCTGGCCGTTTGAGCCATGTCACCGTGCAGTGGAGCGGCTTTGAAGCCTCGCTCGATTAGTTCATCGGCCAGTTTCGCGCTCATTCGTTTGGTCTTAACAAAGATGACCGTTTTGCCGCGACCTTCAGCCTGCAGAATTCTTCCAACCACTTCGTCTTTGTCTAGGGCGTGGGCACGGTAGACAACCTGCTTGATAGCTGCTTTGGTTTTTCCCTCATCCGGATCACTGACTCGAATGTGGACAGGGCGGTTCAGGTAACGCTTGGTGAGCATCAGAATCTCGCTCGGCATGGTGGCCGAAAACATCAGGGTTTGCTTGTCCTTTGGAAGGATTGAAAAAATCTTTTCGACATCTGGCAAAAAGCCCAGGTCCAGCATTCGATCAGCTTCATCCAGCACCAGGTAATTGATGGCAGTGAAATCAATCAGCTTTTGGTTGTGCAGGTCAATAAGTCTGCCGGGAGTTCCAACCACTACGTCGGCACCCTTGGCGAGATCCGCCAGCTGTCCTTCGTAGGCCTTGCCACCGTAAATCTCCACCACTCGGGTAGTTCTGTTTTTGCAAGCTAGTCGCAAATCCTCGGTCACCTGCAGCGCCAGTTCTCTGGTTGGAACAACTACCAGGGCACGGGGGAGATGTTCAGGGTTGGCTCCGAGTTTCTGCAGCAGTGGCAGACCAAAGCCAAAGGTCTTACCGGTTCCGGTCTTGGCCTGACCAATTAGGTCGGTGCCAGCCAGGGCGAGCGGGATTGCTTGTTGCTGAATTGGGAATGGACTCAGGATAGAGGCGGATTCCAGGGCCTGGACGATGTCATCGTCTATGCCTAAGTCACGAAAGGTCAATTACTTCTCCAGAATGTAAAAATTGCTCAGAAGGCATAAACACAAGCCATCCTTATAAACTTGCAGCATGCTGGACTGGATTCGAAGAATCAGGAAGATCTCGCAGACTCTGTCTCTGCCTTCCCGTGACTCATCCTCACGCAGTCAAGCCCAGCTTAATCCAGCAAAGCTGATTCCTGCTACCGAAGTCTTTCTTTCACAGCTAATTCAGCACCA
>JBMLPC010000032.1:0-4722 GCA_049242305.1 Aquiluna sp.
GGTGGAGGGGGTAGGGCTATCAAACGCCTTCTTCTTCCCGGTGATTCTTGCCCTTATATCTGCTGTTATTGCTGAGCAGTTTGCCAAGCGGGCCAAGAAGAGTGATCTAGAAAATGCTGCCCCGCCAACCGGTCCAATTTCGATCATTCCTAGTCCGGATGATGCCAGATAGGGTGAGCGCATGACTCTGCTCCGGATTAGCAATACGGCAAGAGACTATGCCTGGGGTTCTTATGATCTAATTCCGCAACTGCTTGGAACTGAGCTAACCGGGAAACCACAAGCAGAGGTTTGGTTTGGAACACACCCGGATTCCGAATCCAAAATCGAAGATGATCAAAATGGCTTACTTTCTAAGCGAGTTGGCCAACTGGGGTTCTTAGTTAAATACCTGGCCGCAGCTAAGCCGCTGTCTATTCAGGCTCATCCAACAAAGCAGTGGGCTGAAAAGCGGTTTTCAGAAAGTTACCCCGGTTACACAGACGCAAATCACAAGCCCGAGTTGATTGCTGCGGTCAGTGAGTTTCGCGCGTTGTGTGGCTTCAGAAAAGTTATAGATATCTCATCAGACATTGAGCAATTAGTTAGGGCAAGTAAAACATTTGAACCATGGCTTAGTGCTTTAGCAAGCGAGGGCTTGCGCGGCGCTACCGAGTGGGCACTGAACCAAAGCAGGGAAGTTGTTGAGGAGTTTGTCGCTGTCTGCCCAGTTACTTCGCGAGGGGACCTGGTGAAGGAAATCAATCAACATTTCCCGGCAGATGTTGGACTCTTGGTTAGTTTGCTGCTGAATTACGTCGAACTTAGACCAGGCGAGGCATTGTTTCTGCCAGCTGGCAACATTCACGCATACCTTTCGGGGCTTGGCGTGGAGGTCATGGCCTCGTCAAACAATGTCTTGCGCGGAGGGCTTACTGTGAAGCCCATCGATGTTAGGGAACTTTTGGAAGTGGCCGATTTTTCAGAGTTAGCTAATCCAATAGCAAACCAAAAGCTCTTGATGAATGGCTTAGTTGAGTATCAAACGGCAGGCGATGATTTTCGTGTCTATCGAGTCGAGCCAAGTGGAAGCAATCTGTTAGTTGATATTCGGCTGACTGGGAAAGCAATTCTCACCTGTGTTGCGGGGGAGATTGCAATTTCGACATCTAAAGAGGAGACGCTGGTTCTAACAAAGGGCCAGGCATGCTTTTTTGAAGCTGCCAATTATTTCTCTATTTTGGGAAGTGGCACTGGCTACCTAGCACTCGGCTAGCGGTAGTTTTCGAACTGCAGGTCAACGGGCAGATCTTTGCCCTTGAGCAGTGCAATTGTGTCTTGCAGGTCGTCTCTGCTCTTGCTGCTCACCCGAAGTTCATCACCTTGAATCTGAGCTTTGACGCTTTTCGGCCCTTCCTCGCGAATGATCTTGGCAACTTCTTTAGCGTGTTCACTGCTGATCCCGTTTTTGAGCTTGCAGGTCAGCTTGTATTCTTTGCCGCTGGCAACTGGCTCACCGGCTTCCAGGCTCTTGAGTGAAATTCCGCGTTTGACCAGCTTGGATTGAAAGACATCCAGGATTGCCCTTACTCGCTCTTCTGAGTTGGCTTTGATGACAACATTGTCGCCACTCCAGTCAATTTCAGCACCGGTGCCCTTGAAGTCATAGCGCTGAGCAATTTCTTTAGCAGCTTGATTTACTGCATTGTCAGCTTCTTGCTTGTCGACTCGGCTTACGATGTCGAACGATGAATCCGCCACTATTCCTCCCTGGATCGCTTTGCGGTTGATGAACGGACTTCTAAATCTATTGGCCAGGTATTCAGTTGCTCGACATTGGCAAGCTCTCTTTCCTCGCCACTTTCCAAAATGTCAACTATCCAGTTTGCTCCGTGCTCACCCTGCTCACGCGTTCTTTGGTTAATGGTAGAGAGGCCATAGAACTGACCGAGCGGATGCCCATCCAGTCCAATCACAGAAATGTCCTGCGGAACCCTCAGTCCTAGGTCGCGCGCGGCTTGAATTGCACCAAAGCCCATTTCGTCTGATGCACAAAAAATTGCGGAAGGGTTGTGGCGAGGATCGCCAAGCATTTGTTTCGCAGCATAGTAACCACCACCAACTGTAAAGTCAGCTTCGGCCATCCATTGCGGTTTGAAATCTAAATTGGCATCCAGCAGAGCTTCTTGGTATCCAGTTTTTCGAAGGTATGGCTGATGAAAATCCATCTCACTTGCCGGATTACCCGCAATCATTCCAATTTCCGTGTGGCCCAAAGAAATAAGGTGCTGAGTTGCAAGCCGTCCGGCTCCTTCGTCATCAATCGAAAGAGAGCGAGCTCCCGGAATCGGACCGCCAATGCCAACAATGGGTTTCTTAAGCGCGGTTAGTTTTTCTAGTTCGCGATCAGATAGTTTGAGTGCGACGGTAAGAACTCCATCGACTCTTTTTCTTAGAACTAAATCTTCAAAGACTCTCTCCCTGTGACCCAGTCCTCCGGAGAGACTATAGAGAGTGATGTCGTATCCTCTGCTGACCAAAGCACTGACAATTCCCTCCAGCACCGCAGAGAAAAACCAACGGTCAATAAATGGAAGCACGACACCAATGTTTCTTGATCGACCTGTCGCGAGGGTGTATGCAGAGGATGAGGCAACATATCCGAGTTCTTGTGCAGCCTTCAGAACTCTTTCGCGGGCTCTGGCTGAGACGTGAGATTTGCCATTCAATGCTCTTGAGACTGTGGCTGTCGAGACGCCTGCCCGCTGGGCAACCTCAATGATCCCGACCATGCAAAAACTGTAAAGGTTTACGGCGTTCTTGGCTAGCGGGCCTGAAAATCGAGTATCCTTGAGGGTCGCTAAGACCAAGGCAAGTTACCCAAGTGGCCAAAGGGATCTGACTGTAAATCAGCCGGCGTGAGCCTTCGGGGGTTCGAATCCCTCACTTGCCACCAAAAGCAGAGCCCATTCGGGCATGCTTTTGGTCTCTGCGTTGTTAGATACAGAGCCGCAACAAAATCTAAGGATCATTCTTGAACGCCATATCCTCTTTTATTACCGGTCGGAAAACTTCATGGGTAACACTTTTGATTGGTTTGGCTTTTGTTGGCCTTGCCTTTGGCCCACTGAGTGCCCCAAAGTCAGATACCTCTCCAACTGATGGGTTGCCGGCAAACAACGAGACTGTTTTGGTCAACAAGGCATTGGAGGGTTTGCCTGGAACTGATGGTACGGCCGCGGTAGTTGTCTACTCTTCGGACTCTGTGCTAACTGAAGCTGAGAAGACTTGGATCACCGGGACTTTTGATCCAATGTCTCAAACCTTCGTGGGTGGTGCCGGAGACAAATTCCTCGACTACACCTCTGCTGAGTTCAATGGCAATGCATTCGTACCGCCTGCTGAAATTTCCGAGAATGGCAAAGCTGCCGTAATTACTGTTCCGCTTGATGAAGTTGATGAAGTAGCAGAGCGCGCAGATCGCATGGCAGAAATGCGAGCTGCTGCAAAAGAAGGAATGCCTTCTGGCTTAGAAGTTCACATCACAGGTCCCGAGGGATTTATTGTTGATATTTCTGGAGTATTCGCTGGGGCTAACTTTACGCTTCTGCTTGCCACGGTAATCATTGTTGCGCTGCTACTGCTAGTTACCTATCGTTCACCTGTTTTGTGGCTAGTTCCACTAATTGTGATTGGTGTTGCCGATGGCATGGCGTCTCAGATTGCACCTCAGCTTTCCTCCATTTTCCTCGGGGTCGTTGCTGATGGGTCCGTCACTGGAATTCTTTCTGTCTTGGTATTCGGTGCGGGAACCAACTATGCACTTTTGCTGATCGCCCGTTATCGAGAAGAACTACTTGCCGTTGAAGATCGCCACGAGGCGATGAACAGGGCGCTCAAGGGTGTAACCCCAGCCATTTTGGCCTCTGGTGGAACCGTGGCTCTCGCACTTCTGACCCTTTTGTTTGCGGAGCTGGGTGGCAATAGAACATTGGGAATTGTTGTCGCGGGTGGAATTGTGATGGCAATGTTTGCTGCGCTAGTCGTGCTGCCGGCAGCAATCGTTGTTTTTGGTCGAGGCTTGTTCTGGCCGTTCATTCCAAAGTTTGGCGGAGTCAACAAATCTGAAAGTGGACTCTGGGCAAAGCTCGGCCGTGGCGTTAGCAGGCGACCAGTGATTGTCTCGATTGTCGGTTTTGCTATTTTGGCCGGCTTGAGCTTTGGTGCCACTGGCATCAAGGTTGGGCTTTCCTCAACTGAGCAGTTCAGGGTCGCGCCAGAGGCAGCAATTGGTCAAGACATTCTTGCTGAAGCCTTCCCAGCAGGGGCAACCTCGCCCGCGATTGTGATCGCAAACAAGGGCTATGCCGACCAAGTTGCTTCGGTCGCTGAGGGCGTGTCGGGAGTAGCGGAAGTTGTTATTGGAGATTCAAACGACGAGATAACCAAGATAGATGTTGTCTTGGATGCTGAGTCTCAATCCGAAGAAGCCTATGCAATCATCAAAGAACTTCGAACCGAACTCGATTCCGTCGAGGGGGCAGATGCGCTAGTAGGTGGTTTGGATGCACAGCGACTGGATGTCAAGGAGACATACGCCTCTGACCAGCTCCGGGTAATACCTCTGATATTGCTACTGGTATTCCTAGTGCTTGTTATTCTGCTTCGCTCGTTAGTATCGCCCGTGCTTTTGCTACTGACTGTTGTGGCCTCGTTCTTCTCGGCAATGGGAGCAGCCTGGTT
>JBMLPC010000033.1:0-13933 GCA_049242305.1 Aquiluna sp.
CCTCAACCAAAGTTGCATCTTCTTTTCTAAAGACCTCATAAAGCTTTACAAAAACGTTCGCTACCTCATCGACCAGTTCAGCTGGAAAATTAGCTGCCTTGGCAATTTCAATTGCTTTAGGCTTGTCGATTCCAGTAACAGCGGAAACTTCAACTTTCGCAAGGGCCTCTGGTCTCTCTACGGCCAGCTGTTCGATTTCCATTCCACCTTCAACGCTGCAAAGTGAGAGGAAGGTTCGATTGGAGCGATCTAGAAGCACAGAGAAGTAGTACTCTTTTTCAATTTCAGCTGCTTGAGCTACCATGACTCGCTTGACGATGTGTCCCTTGATATCGAGTCCAAGAATTGCGCTGGCCTTCTCTTTTGCCTCGGCGGGATTGGTTGCAACCTTCACACCGCCAGCTTTGCCGCGACCACCAATTTTGACCTGGGCCTTCACGACCACGGTTCCACCGATAGCCTTGGCGGCAGCTTCGGCCTCTTCAGGAGTGTCGGCAATCTTGCCCGCTAGAACGGGGACTCCGTATTGTTCGAATAAATCGCGTGCTTGATACTCAAATAGATCCACAGTGAATTCGTTTCCTAGAGAAGAACGGGGTTAGTCTAGCGAAACGGCAGGGCTGATTTAGGGACTACAGCCTGGTTATTGGCGCCATTTTGGTTAGCAGGCGCTTGGTTAGCCCATTGTCAAAGCGAACTTCCGCGACCTGTTTTGGACCTTCCCCGCTGACCGCAAAGACGCTGCCCTCGCCAAAGCTCTCATGAGAAATTCTGTCCCCAACTGACAACTGCAGATCCTGGTTATCTCGAATGGTGGTAGTGGTGATAGCGCCCTGCCACTTTCTAGCCGGCGCCTGCGTCACACTCCGCTGCTGCCCTTGCTGCTCGATCAAGTCGGCGGGAATGTCTGACAGGAAGGAGGAAGGCAGGAAGTTTGAGGTGTTGCCGAACAGAGTTCTTTGCAGTGCATGTGAGAGATGAAGCTTCTTTCTTGCTCTCGTCATTCCCACATACATCAGTCGTCGCTCTTCGTGTAGTCCCCCCGGCTCATCAAATGCTCGGATGTGAGGAAGGGTTCCCTGCTCACAGCCGATGATGAATACATTGTCAAACTCAAGGCCCTTGGCAGTGTGAAGAGTCATCAAAGAAAGATTTCCGGACTCGTCTTCCAATTCGTCTTGAGCACTGGCCAGGGTAATCTCTGCTAAGTAATCAACTACTGTTCCCTGCGGGAAATCTTTTTGCCAGTCGTAGAGCTGTCCAAGCAAAGCGTCTAGGTTTTCTATTCTTGCCTCGTCTTGCGGGTCTCTACTCAGTTCCAATTCGGTGCGGTAACCACTTCGAATTAGTGCCTGCTTTAGGACATCAGCTGGACCTTCAGTTGCACTCATGGCATCAAGTTCATTCAGCAAGTTGCCAAACTGCTCAACAGCGCTCGTAATTTTCGGACCAAGCCCCAGCTCGCCAACCCGCAACAGCGCCTGCCGTAAAGAAATCTCGTTCTTCCTTGCAAACTGGGCAATCTTGGCTTCTGTCTTTTCACCAATACCTCTGGCGGGAGTGTTGATGATTCTCCTAATTGCCTCGTCATCGCTGACATTGGCTATGGCTGCCAGGTAAGAAAGAGCATCTTTGATTTCTTTGCGCTCGAAGAACTTCAGGCCCCCCACCACGATGTAGGGAACGCGCTGAGCTTTGAGTTCATTTTCAAGCGAGAGTGTCAGAGCGTTGGTGCGATACAGAACAGCCATGTCCCGATAATTGACGCCTTGCTCGTGCGCTGTTTTTATCTCATCAACAACGAAGGCTGCTTCATTGCGTTCATCGAATGCGGTAAACAGGGTGATCAAATCCCCACTGCCGGAATCAGTCCACAGGTTCTTGGCTGGGCGGTAGGGATTTTGGGAGATCACAGCGTTGGCAGCCGAGAGAATGTTTTGAGTCGAGCGATAGTTTTGCTCCAGCAAGATAGTGCTGGCTCCAACAAAATCTCTCTCAAACTCAGTGATGTTCCTAATGTCTGCGCCGCGAAAGGCATAGATGGACTGATCGGAATCTCCCACCACTGTCAAATCTGCCGGAGACAGCTGCTCACCGGTCTTCTCATCGAAAATGGCATGTTCTTTAGGTAGTGGTTTGGTCAGCTCACGAATCAACGCGTACTGCGCATGGTTGGTGTCTTGATACTCGTCAATCAGAATGTGGCGAAACTTCTTTTGGTAGCGGGCTCTAACCTCTGGAAATGCCCTAAACAAATGCACTGTCTCGCCGATTAGGTCATCAAAATCAAATGCATTGTTTCGCAGCAGCTCCGCTTGATAGGCGGAATAAACATCGGCAATGATTCGCTCCCTTGGATTTGAACGATCAATGTTGCGGGCAAAGTCTTCCGCATCCTTTAGTTCGTTCTTGGCATTGGAGATTACAGACGCTGCTACTTGCGGCTTTACATCTCCATCATCCGCTCCTGCTTCTCGGAGCAACCTCCTAAGTAAAGCCCTACTGTCACCGGTGTCATAAACCGTGAAGCT
The DNA here is from genome assembly GCA_049242305.1 of Aquiluna sp. Taxonomy (GTDB): domain Bacteria; phylum Actinomycetota; class Actinomycetes; order Actinomycetales; family Microbacteriaceae; genus Aquiluna. The sequence goes on from JBMLPC010000033.1 coordinate 2,532, forward strand.
GGAGCTATGTCCCAGTCTCTCTGCTTCTCTACGAAGAATCTGCAAACAAGCGGAGTGAAAAGTTCTAATCCACATTCCCTCGCTGACCTGGCCTAGCAGCTCCTCTACTCGCTGCTTCATTTCATTGGCAGCTTTATTAGTGAAGGTGATGGCAAGAATTTGAGATGGCCATAGTTCTTTGGTGGCAAGAAGATGAGCAATGCGATGGGTAAGCACCCTGGTCTTGCCGGATCCCGCACCAGCAACAATCAGCAGTGCTGGTCCGCGGTGTAGCACTGCAGCTCGCTGCTGGGGATTTAGATTTTCCAGCAGCTGATCAGGGGTTGCATTACCGAGCATCCAAGAAGCCTAGGTTAGCGATCGGACGACATCGATCATCAGATCTGGCTGGTCACAAAAGATCCCATCAACCCCGGTTTCAGCCAGTCTCTCAAACCACTGCTTGACTTCGCCTTCCGCAGTTTCAATGCGGGCAGTGTAGGTAAACATGGTCAGACCGCGTGCTTTGGTTCGTTCTACTAAATCAGTCCCTAGCACCATCGAGTAATGCACTGACAGGCCATCAAAATTACTTGCTATTTCATCCAGCAATTCATCGGTCAGCTTTTCAAATCCGGCTGGCAGCATGTCTGGCGCAGACAAAAATACATATTGGATGTCTCCCCCGATGCGCTCCTTAGCCTCTCTCAGCACCGAGAATTCAAATGCTTCAATAGTCAGCTTCAGCTTGCGCTCAGTCGCCCGGCAGTTTTCAATCACGTCCTTGACTGCACCAACCAGGTCCATTCCTACTTCTTGGTAGTGCTTCCCATATTTGAGTTCGATGATTAGGTGCTTGCCATCAAATTTTGGGTTGTTAAGCAGCTGGGCCAGAGTTGGAATATTGTATTTGCCGTTGTGGCTGGAAGATTCCTTGCGATCGGGGTAGCGCTCAATTGCCCTCACCTCAACCAAGTCTGAAAGATTCAACTCATCGACAATTACCGAAGGCAGCTGACGCGAAGATATGTCTGTGGTGAGTGAAAAGTCTCGATCGTGCCGAATGACTGGGACCAGATCCTTGGTTAGTACCACGTCGAACTCAATTGCACTGCAGCCAAGCTCAAAGGCGAGCTCGAAAGATTCCATGGTGTTTTCTGGCAAGTAGCCGCAGGCACCGCGGTGACCAAAAACTTCCAACGCTACTCCCACTCGATGGTGCCTGGTGGCTTAGACGTGATGTCTAAGACCACTCGATTGACACCCTCCACCTCATTGGTAATTCGATTCGAAATCTTTGCAAGTAGCTCATAGTCGAGTCTCGACCAGTCCGCTGTCATTGCATCTTCCGAGGAAACAGGTCTCATAACAATTGGATGGCCGTAGCTTCTGCCATCGCCCTGGACACCGACCGATCGCACATCGGCGAGTAAGACAACCGGGCACTGCCAAATCAGTTTGTCTTGTCCAGCTTTTGTTAGCTCTTCGCGCACAATTGCGTCCGCCTTGCGCAAAAGATCCAATCTCTCTTTAGTGACTTCACCGACAATGCGAATGCCTAGACCAGGGCCAGGGAAGGGCTGGCGAGAAACGATTTCACTTGGCAGTCCAAGCTCTCTGCCGATTGCACGAACCTCGTCTTTGAATAGAGTGCGAAGTGGCTCAACCAGTTCAAACTGCAAGTCATCTGGTAAACCGCCGACGTTGTGGTGGCTCTTTATTCCGGCAGTTACTCCACCACCGGATTCAACAACATCTGGATACAAAGTTCCCTGCACTAAGAATTTGATTGGGGCATTGTCCTTTGCCGCTTCTGCAACCAGCTTTCGCTCAGCTTCTTCAAATGTTCGGATGAATTCGCGGCCGATGATCTTTCGTTTTTGCTCTGGATCACTGACTCCACTGAGAGCCGACAGGAACTTGTCTTCGGCATTCACAACCACTAGTCGGATCCCGGTCGCAGCCACATAATCCCGCTCGACCTGCTCAGCCTCTCCCGCCCGCAAAAGGCCGTGGTCAACAAAGACTGCAGTGAGCTGATCGCCGACGGCTTTGTGAACTAGGGCTGCTGCAACCGCTGAATCAACACCACCAGATAGACCGCAGATAACCCTTGCTGAACCAACTTGAGCACGAATCTTTTCAACCTGTTCCGCAATAACGTTGCCGGAAGTCCAGTTTGGTTCAATGCCCGCTCCTTTATACAAGAAGTTCTCCAGCACCTTTTGCCCCTGCTCTGAGTGCTTCACTTCCGGGTGCCACTGCACTCCATAAATCTTTTTAGCTTTTGATTCAAAGGCTGCAACGGGGGTGGTTTCGGTGGAGGCCAGGACATCAAAGTCCTTTGGTGCCTGCATGACCTGGTCACCGTGGCTCATCCAACAAACCTGCAAATCTGGTTGTTCCGCCATCAGCACGCCGGCATTTGAAATTGCCAACTTGGTGGCGCCGTACTCTCGCTTGCCAGTCTTATCCACCCGGCCACCCAAAGTCTGAGCAAGAATTTGAAAGCCATAGCAAATTCCTAGTACTGGAATTCCCAATTCTAAAATCCTCGGATCTAACTTCGGAGATCCATCTTCATAAACGCTGGCGGGACCGCCGGAGAGAATAATGGCGGCTGGGTTTTTAGCCTTGACTTCATCGGCGGAAATGTCGTGGTGAACAATTTCCGAGTAAACACTTGCTTCGCGAACGCGTCTAGCAATCAATTGGGCATACTGAGCACCAAAATCAACCACTAGGACTGGTTTCACTTCTCCAGCTCCCTCAGTTGCGATTCGGCTAACTTGGCAAATTTTGCCTCAGTGTAGAAACTCAAAAATGGAACAATTCCACCCAGTGCAATAAATAGGAATCTGGTTACCGGCCAGCGCATCAAAGTCCAAAGCCTAAAGTCGGCCAGAAGATAAACCACATAGAGCCAGCCGTGCACAATCAAAATCAAAACCGTGAGATTGATGCCGGTTGTTGGTAGCCCCTCCCCCTCAACGCCATAGCTTTCAAAGGTGATGAAGCCATTTGGCCCAAGCAGCCAAAGATCAAATCCTAAAAACGGAAGTCGTCTGATTCCCCAGGTAACCATCAGCAGCAGCAAAAAGACACCAGTTATATAAGAGGAAACCTTATAAAAGCGCAGGGTCGAGCGAATCTGAGGAATTTGAGAGGGAAGCGGTGCCGACATAAGGCAAAGTCTAGCCAGCTAGCAAGCTCAGCTTTGCCAGGGCAATTGACTTAGCCTCATCCGCGCTCTTGGCCTCCAATACCGCGACGCTGATGTCTCGAGCTTGCTCGGCATCCAGGGAGGAAAGTGCGGTGCGGACCGCCCCAACCTGTGAACGTGAGGACGAAACTGAATCAAATCCCATTCCAGCCAAGACAACCGCAAAAGCCGGATCAGATGCGCTCTCACCACAAACACCGGAGTAAATCGAAACCGCCTTGCACTCCTTGGCAATTTCACTCAGTGCACGAATCAAAGGTGGCTGCCAAGGATTTAGCAAACTGCCAAGGCTTGGGTGCAGGCGATCGGAGGCAAACAAATACTGCGAAAGATCGTTGGTGCCAACAGAAATAAAATCAACAATTCCTTTAAGACTTGGAATCTCATAGATGATTGATGGGGTCTCCACCATAATTCCAACTTTGAAATTTCCAGCTTTTCGGGCAAGCTCAGAAAATTCAGCTGCCTCACTTGCCAGGGCAACCATCGGAGCCATAACCCAAACTTCTCGGCCCGATTGCTTTCTAGCTTCTTCCAGTGATTCAAGCTGATCAATGATGAATTCGCGGTGCGGAACAACCAGTCTGAATCCTCGAACACCGAGTGCAGGGTTTTCCTCTTTGGGCATTTCCAAAAATGGCACAGGCTTATCGCTACCTGCATCGATGGTGCGAACCACGATTGGGCCCTCCGGGGCAGCCTTCAAAATCTCGGTGTAGGACGCAATTTGCTTTTCTTTGCTTGGTTTAGCAGTGCTTTGCAAGTAAAGAAGTTCGGTTCTGAATAGCCCCACTCCCACAGCAGCAGTGGTGGCAGCTGCGATGGCATCCTCAAGCGATCCGATGTTTGCTCGAACAGGAATGATTGGCTCAGTGGATTTGGCAACAAATGAAATCGCCTGAGTGGCATCTGATTCCTTACCCTCGACCACCACGCGATCACCAACCGGATCTACCAACACCTGAACTCCATCAACAAGGTCCTTGGCACTACCGCAAGAAACAACGGCTGGGATTGACTTAGATCGGCAGATGATTGCGGTGTGAGAGGTTGGACCACCCTGAATCGTAATTACACCAACAACTGCCTTGGTGAACTGGGCGGTGTCCGCTGGAGAAAAATCCTCGCCAACAATTACGTAGCGTCCCTCTTCTGGCAGATTCAAGCCAAGTGAAATTCCGTGAATGTGTGCAGCAACTCGTTTGGCTAGATCTCGAATGTCTGCTAGACGCTCTTCAAAAGTTGGGTCGCCACTGAGCAATTCAGCAAATGTCTCAACCGCATTTACAAATGCTGTTGCTGCTTCCCAACCAGAATCAATTTCAGTGATCGCTGCATCAAACAGACTCTCGTCTTGCAAAATCATTTCCAGGGCTTCAAATATTTCGGCTGATGTTTCGCCCGCTTTCTCAGCTAACTTCTTCAGCTCTTCTGACACATGGCCAATTGCACCCTTGAGCTTCTGCGTCTCAGCGGGCTTGTCTCCCTGGTGCTTGGCTGGAATTGGTAGCGGCTGGTGGGGCTTGACTCTGAAAACTTCGCCAGAGACTGCTGTCAGGCCAACGCCTAACCCAGTTAGAACCGCTCCGCTCGCAAGCACTTTAGCCCTTTAGGAATTGCTGGATTGAATCAATAATCTCGTGAGCTTTGGCCTCGTCGTCAGTGTCAACCTCAACGCTCAACTGCTCACCGGTTTTTCCCTTGAGCGACATCAGCGATAGTGGGGAGTTTGCCTTGACCAGGTTGTCACCCACGCGACCCATGCGAATTTCTAAACCAGAGTCTTTGACCAATTTCACAATCTGACCGGCTGGGCGAGCGTGAAAGCCGATTGGGTCTTCGATAGTGACGGTGCCGGAAATAGTTGCCATAAAAACTCCTTGGTCCCTAGGGATGATAGCAATTGTGAGGGTGCTAGCTACCACAAGCAAGGCTAGGTCTTCACTTATGTGCAGATGGAAGTATTGCCGAGGCTAGCAGGTTCAGGGTTCCTTGGGAGTCGATGCAGTCCAAAAGAAGTTTGCGCTGCTCTGAGTTCGCCAGCAGGTCTGCCAAAGCCCCGAGTAACTCAATGTTATTTCCCCCTCTCAGGGCAAGACCGATTACCAGCTTCACTTTTTCGGACCCCCAATCAATTTCACCCCTTGGCCTCAAGAGGACAATCTGGTCAAACTTGATCAGGTGACTTGTCCCAAATGACGCATGAGGAATTGCAATGCCCTCCCCTATGAAGGTTGAATAATGACTCTCTCTTTCGAGCATTTCATCCACGTAGTCTTCCGATACCGCTCCTAGCCTCACGAGGTTTTCACCACATGCCAAGATGGCGTCAGTCATTGAAATCGCTGGGTGGTCGAGCGCTATTCCATTTAGTTGCAGCAAACTAGTTGGATTCGCCAATTTCACGCTCTCTGAGTACCTGATCCTGGACCAATCTCCACCACAAATAGAAGGCCGCTACTGCGAAAAATAGCCATTCAATGGCATAAAAGGCAGTCAGCCAGTTGATCTCGACCTGCTCGGCCTGGATGCCTATCTCAATCCTCTCCAGGTCCGTTTCGATGCCGGACTGCACAATCAGGTAGATCGGGTAGCTGGGGGTTGGCTCGGCAAAATACCTATTTACTAATTCCGAGAGGGCGACTGAACCTAAATACTCCTCGCCATCCCGCACCGGTTCACTTGGCTCGACGTAGCCAGTAATCAAAAGCTTTCCCTCGGGAATTTCAAAGTCGCTAAGTTCAGTCGGATCTTCGCTAAAAGCAATTGCCAAAGTCAGGCTTGCCTCATTTTCGACAACCTCGGAATTCACGATTAGCCAATAACCGTTTACCTGCTGACCATCCCGCAGCTGAATTCGGTTAGAAACAATGTTGGCATTTTCTTTGTCTAGCTCCACCTCGACCGTAGCCAAGCGATCAAAGGAATTTGGAAATACCTCACCAGGAATTGCAAACTCACTCAGTGGTCTGGGTTCTTGTTCAGCTTCAGAAATACCAACGACTGTAAATGTTCTACTCAGCTGCCACTGCATTAGTCCCGCGAAGACTGCAGCCACCAATGCCATCAATAGCAAAACGCCAATCCATTTCGGACGACGCGCTACTTGAAAGAAAGTTGGTTGCATCTAGTGGTAGGGATTAACAACGATGTCGACGCGCTGGAACTCTTTGATGTCTGAGTAACCGGTTGTTGCCATTGAGCGCTTGAGTGCACCAATGATGTTGGAGTTACCGGTGGCAGTTTCAGCTGGGCCGTGCAGAATGTTTTCCATCGGCCCCTCTGATCCAACCCAAACTCTTTGGCCACGTGGCAGCTTGGCGTTGACCGCCTCTGGTCCCCAGTGCCAACCACGACCTGGTGCCTCAGCAGCTCTGGCCAAAATTGTTCCAAGCATCACGGCATCTGCTCCGCAAGCAATTGCTTTCACGATGTCGCCGCTGGTGCCAAGTCCACCATCGGCAATCACGTGAACATATCGTCCACCTGATTCATCCAGGTAATCCCTGCGGGCTGCGGCCACATCAGAAACTGCAGTGGCCATCGGGGCGTGGATGCCCAGTACTTTTCTGGTGGAGCTGGCAGCTCCTCCGCCAAAACCAACCAGCACACCGGCAGCGCCAGTTCGCATCAGGTGCAGGGCAGCGGTGTAGGTGGCAGCACCACCAACAATCACCGGAACGTCAAGTTTGTAAATGAACTCTTTTAGATTCAGTGGTTCGACCTGTTTTGAAACGTGCTCGGCAGAAACGGTATTGCCACGAATGACAAACATGTCAACGCCAGCCTTGATTACAACTTCGGCAAACTCTGCTGTGCGCTGAGGAGATAGCGCACCGGCCACTGTCACACCGGCATCACGAATCTGCTTGAGCCTGGCAGTAATCAGCTCAGGCTGAATCGGTTTTGAATAAACCCTTTGCAGAACAGCCGTAGCATCTTCGTCTTTAGCATTAGCGATTTCCGCCAGCTGCTGTGAAGGATCTTCGTACCTGGTCCAAAGTCCCTCGAGATCCAAAACTCCAAGCCCGCCATACTTTCCAAGAGCAATTGCTGTCTCTGGCGACATCGCCGAATCAACTGGAGCCGCAACAATTGGTAGCTCAAAACGGAAGGCGTCAATTCCCCAATTGGTTGTTACAACCTCAGGGTCTCTGGTTCTTCTGGTTGGTACAACGGCTACATCGTCAAAGGCATAGGCCCTGCGGGCGCTCTTCGACTTACCAATTTCAATATCAGACATTGAGACTTCCTAGCGGGTTCCGTAGTTTGGCGCTTCGATGGTCATCTGGATATCGTGCGGGTGTGACTCGCGAAGTCCAGCAGCGGTAATTCGAACAAACTTGCCTTTTTCTTTCAGCTCTGCAACTGTGCCGGCACCTACATATCCCATTGATGCCCGCAGCCCACCAATAAGTTGGTGCACCACTGATGCAACAGTTCCGCGGTAGGGAACACGTCCCTCGACACCTTCTGGCACCAACTTGTCTTCGCGCAGCACATCATCTTGGAAATAGCGATCCTTGGAGTAAGACCTGGCCTGCATGGCACCTAGTGATCCCATTCCTCTATATGTCTTGTATTGCTTGCCGCCTACATATGTAATGTCACCAGGCGCCTCATCGGTTCCGGCTAGCAATGAACCCAGCATCACAGAGGATGCTCCTGCAACCAGTGCCTTTGCGATGTCACCGGAGTATTGCAAACCACCGTCTGCGACTACAGGGACTCCAGCTGGCTTCGCCACCTGGCTGGCCAAGTACACCGCAGTGATTTGCGGAACTCCAACTCCAGCGACAACCCGGGTGGTGCATATTGAACCAGGCCCTACTCCAACCTTTACTGCATCCGCTCCCGCGTCAATGATTGCTTGGGCGCCTTCACGTGTAGCCACATTGCCTCCCATCACATCAGTGTGCTTTGCAAATGGTTCAGCTCTGAGTTTTCTAATCATTTCCAAAACAGCACTATTGTGTCCATGAGCCGTGTCAACGACGAGGAGATCAACGCCGGCTTCGATAAGAGACATGGCTCTTTCCCATGCATCATTTCCAACACCTACCGCCGCACCGACAAGCAAACGACCGGATGCGTCTTTGGACGCCAATGGGTACTTCTCACTCTTGTCGAAATCCTTAACAGTAATTAGGCCCCTCAGCTTTCCTCGATCATCGACCAACGGGAGTTTCTCAATTCGATGCTGCGCCAGCAATGCCATTGCTTCGTCAGGATTTATTCCTACTTTTGCCGTGATTAAGGGCATGGGAGTCATTACGTCTTTCACCAACGTTGTAGTGCGCTGCACGTCAACCACAAATCTCATATCACGATTCGTCACAATCCCAACGAGTGCCCCATCCTCATCTATTACTGGTAAACCTGACACTCTGTATCGCCCACATAAATCGTCCACTTCTTGAATGGTCGCATATGGGGTCGTAGTTACTGGATGCTGGACCATCCCAGCTTCGCTTCTCTTTACAAGGTCAACCTGAGAAGCCTGATCAAGGATTGATAAATTTCGGTGAATTATGCCGATTCCACCCTGCCGAGCCATAGCTATTGCCAGTCGCGACTCCGTTACTGTATCCATGGCTGAAGAGACCAATGGAATGTTGATTTCAATATTCCTGCTCAGCCAAGTACGGGGAGAAGCGGAACTTGGAATCACGTCTGACTTGCCTGGTAGGAGCAAAACGTCATCATAGGTGAGACCAATCAGGCTAAATGGGTCCGGATTGCTCATTTTGACTCCAGAGGTGGCTCGAATGCCACAAGTCTACCCGCCAAAAGCTGACCAAGCCATAATTCCTCGGAAGGGCCCCGTGGACTGAGCAAACCTTGCACTATTGTTTTTAGCATCCGCGAAGTGGCAGGTTTTGGGCCCATCGCATAGACCCGGAGGTAGTGGTTTGAAGCTAAAAAGACTCTCCAAGACTTTGATAACTCTTTATCTTGTTTTCTTCGCAACAGTTGTCGGAGCCAGCGCCGAGGAAGAAGAGAGTGACTACGGGGTTGATGAAGTTACAGCAAGCTACACAATAGCTGGTACTTTCGAACAGGATGACTCCGAAGGTAACCCCGTTGCAGTTCCTGGCGTGAGAATCACTGCATCCCTAGAAGACTTTCTTGGCGAATCAATTTCCAACGAGTGGGGAGAATGGGAGATTCTTGTACCCGAACCAGGCATCTATAAGGTTGAAGTTGATATCTCTACCATCCCAGAGGGATTTAGTCTAACAAATCCAGAGGAAAACATAAAGGAAGCGGATCTAACCCAAACTGACTTTGCAGCGGTTTTGTTTACTTTTGGTGAGTCCGTAAGCAATGTACAGACATTTGAAGAGCAGTTGCTAATTAGAATTTTTGCCGGAATTAATTTTGGTCTGTTGCTTGCATTGGCGGCAATTGGGATCTCTCTGATATTTGGAACCACGGGGCTATCTAATTTTGCTCACGGCGAAATGGTGACCTTAGGGGCCTTAATCATGTGGTTGCTCTATTCAATCCTTAACATAAACATTTTCGTATCCGCAGTTTCAGCCATTTTAGTTGTGACGGCTTTCGGATGGATTCAAGACGCCGGATTATGGCGACCCTTACGAAGACGTAGGATGGGCTTAAACCAAATGATGATTGTCTCCATTGGATTCTCAATTGTCGCAAGATACGTCTTCTTGTTGTTCTTTGGTGGCGAAACAAAAGACATAGGCGGCGGCGGAAACATAGTTGAGTTAGGACCAATTTTCACTAGTGACGTCGCCCTGATTGGAATGGTCATTTGCGTCGTCGCACTCGGTGGAACCGCTCTGTTCCTTACAAGAACCAGAATAGGTAAGGCCACTAGAGCTGTTAGTGACAATGCTTCATTGGCAGCGGCGACTGGAATTGACGTCGAGCGAATTATTAGAATCGTATGGGTTTTCGCTGCTGCCCTTACGGGTTTAGCTGGACTTTTGTACGGCCTTCAGTTTCAGGCTACTTGGTTAACTGGCTTCGACATACTCCTTCTTCTGTTCGCGGCAGTAACACTGGGTGGACTGGGGACGGCGCTTGGAGCGACCGTTGGAGCCCTAATTATTGGGATGATTGTGGAAGTGTCATCAATGTTTATCCCAAATGAACTCAGATACGCGGCGGCGCTTATCGTCTTGATATTCATCCTTATTTTCAGGCCCCAAGGTGTCTTGGGCAAAAAGCAGAGAGTTGGTTAAATCAATGGACATTCTCAACATTCTGAATTTGACCGGCGGAGAGTTGATAGGTGCATACACCGCTGCCTACGTTCTCTGCGCACTTGGCCTGGCCATGCATTTTGGTTTCACGGGATTGCTGAATTTCGGACAGGCGGCGTTTGCGGCTCTTGGTGCTTATGGTTACTCAATTTCTACCCTGACCTTTGGCTGGCCTTGGTGGGCTGCAGTGTTGTTTGGCTTGTTTTGTTCCGCAGTTTTCGCGGTATTGCTTGGTATTCCGACCTTGCGGCTTAGAGCGGATTACCTAGCTATAGTTACCATCGCCGCTGCACAATCACTGAGGTTTGCATTTGGTACAGGTGAATACAGAGATGTAACTGGAGGTGCAAACGGACTAAGCCAGTTCGGTGAAAGTTTCTACAGCCTCAATCCCTTGCCAGATCAGAGGTACGAGATAGTGGCTCTAACTTTTTCTGCCGACGAAATATTCATTCGTTTAGTGGGATGGGGGCTAGTGATTCTCGCGGCTTGCTTCCTCTACCTTCTTACCCGAAGCCCATGGGGTCGTGTTATGAAGGGCATTCGAGAAGATGAAGACGCCGTCCGGTCGCTTGGTAAAGATGTTTTCAAATACAAAATGCAGTCGCTTGTTATAGGTGGATCTTTTGCCAGCCTAGGTGGGATGGTATTCGTGATGTCATCTCAGACCAACCAAGCCTCGACTTGGGGTACAAACTTTACGTTCATGATTTGGACGGTCCTGCTGCTTGGCGGCGCTGCAACAATACTTGGGCCAATCGTCGGCGGTATGTTGTTCTTTTCTTTGCTTATGTTCACTCAGGGAATCCTGACGGGTCTCGTAAACATTGGTTGGCTACCATTCTTGGATGTTGCCCAGGTTGGTCAGATCAGATTCCTATTGGTAGGGCTTGCTCTAATGCTCTTGGTAATTTTCCGGCCTCAAGGAATCTTCGGTAATAAGAAGGAGCTGCAATTCAATGGAT
>JBMLPC010000034.1:0-38735 GCA_049242305.1 Aquiluna sp.
AAGCCACAAGCTGTGGTTGATCACCTGCTGAGCTTTGCCGAGCGACTAAAGCCAATGGTTGCCGATACTGCTTTGGTATTGAACCAGGCACTCGAGCAGGGGAAAACAGTTTTGCTGGAGGGTGGACAGGGAACGCTGTTAGATGTTGATCACGGAACCTATCCGTTTGTAACCTCCTCCAACCCAACCGCTGGCGGTGCAGCAACCGGTAGCGGAATTGGACCAACTCGCATCAAGAGCGTGATTGGAATTCTCAAGGCCTACACCACACGTGTTGGTGCAGGACCATTCCCAACTGAATTGTTCGATGAGTGGGGAGAGCGACTAAGAAGTGTTGGTGGTGAATTTGGAACAACCACCGGAAGAGAAAGACGCTGCGGTTGGTTCGATGCTCCTGTTGCTCGCTATGCCACCAGAATCAATGGACTGACCGATATCTTCCTCACCAAACTGGACGTCCTCACTGGCATCAAAGAAATCCCTGTTTGTGTTGCCTACGACGTAGATGGCAAGCGAGTAGATGAAGTGCCGGTGTCTCAAACTGACTTCCACCACGCCAAGCCAATTTATGAAATCTACCCAGGTTGGGAAGAAGACATCACCGGCGTCAAGAAGTTTGAGGATCTTCCAAAGAATGCCCAAGATTATGTTCGAGCGCTTGAAAAACTAAGCGGTACTCGGATCTCTGCTATTGGTGTTGGCCCAGACCGTAATGCAACCATCGTGCTGCATGACATGCTCTCAGCATGAGCGATGGTCGCAAAGGGCTGGATGAAATCCCATACCCAGACGAGGCCTTCAATAGCTGGGGTGCGTCTGCAGTAGGTGTTGACCCGCTGCTTGCCAGCTTTACTTCGCTGCCCTATCAGCCGGTTAGACCGCACGTTCCCTTCTATCGCTTCCTTGCATATCCCGACATTCTTGATTTGCGCAAAGCAGGGTATGAGCTTGATCGTTTCATTCCGTTGTTTGATCAGCTAGAAGATGTGCGCTATCGCGATGCAGTGATGATCAGCTCAGTTCTGCACTACTTTGACCCATCTCTTGGTTGGAGTGCACGAAGGTGTGCCGAGATTGAGCTTGAAGTGTGGGGGTTACTAACCGAGCATGGAGTTGGGGAAGTACCAAGGCTTCTTAGGAGGTTCTTGGGTAAAGCTTTTCCTTCCGACACAATTTCGCAATTGACCGTTGATTTGACACAAGTTTTTTTCTGGGCGGCGCTCGCAGAACTTGCAGATGATTTGATTTGGAAATATCCAGAACTTGCTTGGAAGAGCGAATACCTAAGATTCCCGCTGCGACTAATTAGTTAGCAGTAGGGGATAAGTATTTTCTTGACTGCTGGCAAATCAGCCTCTGACCAATCCAGTGATCCAAGATCTTTTTCTGACACCCAGCGCAACTCACTGTGATCAGTTGATGTTGAAGGCTTTTCAGACACTAGCTCGCAAACAAAACACACCAGCTCTATTTCGTTTGTTTGTGTTCGGTCAAACTCTCTTACAACTTTAATGTCAATTGACAGCTCTTCTTTTATTTCTCGAATGAGTGCCGAAGAGAGTTCTTCACCGTCGTGTGCTTTACCGCCAGGGAATTCCCATTTACCGGGAAGCGACTTCCAATCGCCACGTTTGGCGCAGAGAAAGTTTCCATGCTCGTCTTGGATGATTGCGGCAACGACAACTGTCATGCCTACACACTAGCGAGGAAGATTTGCCTCAATCAGCGAAATGATCTCATCAGAGTCGGGCTGAGTGTTTGGACGGAAGCGGTGGATGGTGCCATCTGGCAAAATCAAAAACTTTTCAAAGTTCCACATCACCGGACCTGCCAGTCCCATGCGATCCTTGGTCTTCACCAGTTGCTTATAAAGCGGGTGACGGTTTCTTCCATTCACATCAGCTTTTGAAGTCATTGGGAATGTAACACCCCAAGTGGTTGAGCAATACTCGTTGATGGATGCCTCATCCTTGAGCTCTTGCTTAAAAGATGAAGACGGAACACCTAACACCGTGAAGCCGCGAGGGCCATACTTCTTCTGCAGCTTTTCAAGAGTTTCATACTGTGGGGATAATCCACACCTGGACGCTACGTTCACGACCATCACCAGCTGGCCAGCAAAATCACTGGATGAGCGCTTAGAGCCATCCAGCATCGTTAGTTCTACTGCTTCTTTCAACATGTCTAGTAATAACCCACTTAGGGAACAACTAATTCCGCAGCTTGAGCCGCCTGGCCCCCCGGGCCACAAACATTCGGGCGCCAGAGACCAGGTAACCAAGGGCTATAAAGGAGATAGAGATAATCACGATGTAGGTCAGCATGCCGCTAATGCCGATTTCGCTGTTTGGGTTGATGAACCAGTATGGCCACCAGTTTTCCAAAAGTCCTCGTGTGACCGAGAAAGCCAACCAGATCAGCGGATAGAGAATTACCCAAAGAGCCTTTCGCCACCTCGGCAGTGCACCCTTATAAGAAAGCAAATAATCAAAAAAGACCGCGATTGGTGCCCAAGTGTGAATAACGAGGTTTGGAATGCGTGGCCAGTCATAGCCAACGTCTCTGGGGTCAATTGCACCATCACCAAGCAGTGCGTGGTAAACGACAGCAACGATAATCATGCTGACCGTTGTGACTAAACGAATGGTTGAAAGCCGCTCCGAATCCTCTTTACCGCTTAGCAAAACGTAAGCGCCGAACAATGCAACTACACCGGTCAAAATCGCTGAATCAATTGAGAAAAAGACAAAGTATTCAGTTGGCCTGAAGCGCTCTGCCAAGATGCGATCTGTAATCTGCCAGACCACGCTTCCCAAAAGAGAGATTCCAATAGCTAGGCGCAGCAGACCAAAGCCGTAACGATAAACCACTTACTTACCAACTTCCTCAATGAACTTGATTACTTCTGTCGCAAATTCTTCCGGCTTCTCTTCATTGGGTAAGTGGCCAGTTTGGGGAACTATCACAAGTTTTGCTCCAGAAATTAATTCAGAAACCCGAACCGAATCTTCAGTTGCAACAACTGTGTCACTGTCACCGGCAATCACCAGGATTGGAATTGCAAACTCAGTCAGTCGCTCACCAACTCCACTGTTGCGCGGAGCCTTATTGAATTCCCAGAATGCTTTTTCCCAACCGTTCACCTTCAGCGGAGCGGTGTAACCAGCGAGAGTTGCATCAGTGATTTTGTTCTGGTCGTAATAACTCTCATAGAGCAGATCGAGACCACTGGTAGCGATGGAGGAAACCAAAAGTGGCCCGACGTGATTGAGTTGCGGAATTGAGAAAATCCAATTTAAGAACCCTGGCGCTCCACCACTGGTCAAAATAGCGGGAGCAAATAAGATAGCCCCTGCAAGTTCTTCCTGATGATCAACTGCGTAGGCGGCTGCAATGTTTCCTCCAGCTGAATGACCAAGTAAGTAAACGTCCTTATTGGCACCAAACTCAGTTACTAACTCATCCAGAATGGCCAACTGGCCCTCGATGCCGTAGGGGTTAACCCCGCTCCAACTGGTTGGTCTTTCAGTAAAGCCGAAGCCTGTGCGGTCGTAGGCAATGACGTAGCCAATCTCGCCCAGCGGCTCCAATACTTCTTTATATGAAAACGCTGATGCACCAAAACCATGTAGGAGAACAATCAGCCTCTTCGATGCTGGATTGCCAGCGGTCACATAGTGAACTTCCTGGCCAGCAAGCTCAACAAACTGCGAGTTGCTTCCCCATACTTCCTCTGCCGCTTGTTCCTTCGTCAGAGTGCCAGATGAATTGACTGGAATTAGAAACGGACCCACCAGCAACACAGCCAGCAGTCCAATCAGGATCTTGTAGCGCAGGCGCACCTAGTTAGCCGACTTCCTGCAGTCGCTTGCCCCTGGTGTGAGTCGGTTGGCAAGCCAAGTTTTCTGGTTTTTCGTTGCAGGAATCACAGAGCAAAATCAAATCTCTGCAACCAAGGCTGGAGCAGTTTCGGAAAGTTGAGGTTGGTCCTCCGCACGCTTCACACTCACCAATGGTTTTTGCATCATTCGAGAAGTTAATGTTCATTCGGTTATCAAAGACATAGAGCGAGCCTTCCCAAAGGCCTTTGTCACGGAACTTCTCGCCATAGCGAACGATGCCGCCTTCAATCTGATAAACCTCTTTGAAGCCTCGGTTGATCATTACCGCGCTCAGAATCTCGCAGCGAATGCCGCCGGTGCAGTAAGTGACAATTGGCTTGTCCTTCAGATGGTCATACTTCCCACTATCGAGCTCAGCAATAAAGTCGTGAGTGGTTTGAACATCGGGCACAACCGCATTTTTAAACTTGCCGATTTTCGCTTCGAAAGCATTTCTGCCATCAAAGAAAACAACCTCATCGCCCTTTTCAGCGACCAGAGCGTTGACCTCGGCTGGCTTTAGGTGCTTACCTCCGTTTACGACGCCCGACTTCTCAACCTTGATCTCATCTGGGGTGGTGAAGGCAACTAATTCTTTTCTGACTTTCACGCTGAGTCTTGGGAAGTCTTTACCTGTTCCCTCTGACCACTTGAAGTCGGTTTTGCCAAAGCCGGGGTATTCGCGAGTGGCACGAACATACTTCTTTAGGTTCTCCATCTCGCCGCCCAAAGTGCCATTGATGCCGTGCTTTGAGATCAGCACGCGACCCTTCAGATTTAGCGATTCGGCCAGCGTCTTCTGCCAAAGCATGACTGCTTTGGGGTCGGCTACTGGCGCAAAGGCGTAGTAGAGAATGATTTTGTTTAGTGGCACGGGGCAAGTTTAGCCACCAAGCAATTGCCTAGACTAGGGCCATGGCAATGAACCCTGGGCTTGATAAAGCCGCGATAAATCAATCAATTAGACCCCAAGACGACCTGTTCCGGCACGTGAACGGAACCTGGCTCGACTCAACTGACATCCCTGAAGACAAGGCGGTTTATGGCTCTTTCCATATGCTCGCCGACGACTCTGAGCTAGCCGTCAAGGACATCTTGGAAGAAGCAGCCAATAACCCAAAGCCTGGGGTTAGCCAACAGATCGGCGATCTCTATGCCAGTTTCTTGGACGAGCAGAGAATTGAAAAGCTTGGCGCCGAGCCACTCAAAGACGACTTAGCGAAAGTTGAAGCGGTCAAGTCTGTCTCAGAGCTGTTCAAACTAATTGGTGAATTCGAGAGAGTTCTGCTGGGTGGTTTCTGGGGTTCTTATGTTGATAACGATCCTGGAAATCCAGAACGCTACCTAGTGCACTTTTATCAGGGCGGCCTTGGTCTTCCCGACCGTGATTACTACTTCGATGAAAAGTATGAAGAGATTAGAAACGCCTATCTTCCTCATCTAACCCGCATGCTCACGCTCGCTGGCTATAAAGATGCCGAAGAAAGAGCAAAGAGTGTCTACGAGTTTGAGCACAAGCTCGCATCTCACCACTGGAACCGCGTTGATAGTAGAGATGCTGAGAAGACCTACAACCTAAAGTCGCTTGCTGAGCTAAAGACGCTTGCTCCTCAGTTGCACTGGGATGATTACATTGGTGGAATTAACTTTACAAAGAAACTTTTTGATGAGTCTGTTGTAATGATGCCCTCATTCTTTGAGGGGCTCTCATCACTGGCAACCGAAGAAAACTTAGCTGCCATGAAGAATGCTCTGATTGTTGATGTCATTCAGAGCTATGCGCCTTATCTTTCAGATGCTTTTGTTTCGGAAAGATTTGACTTCTATGGCAAGCAGCTCACCGGTCAACCAGTTAACCGCCCTCGCTGGAAGCGCGCGGTAACAATCGTTGAAGGTTCGCTCGGCGAAGCTGTTGGCCAGATCTATGTTGAAAAGCACTTCCCACCGCAATCAAAAGAGCGCATGGACGAGCTGGTCGGGTATTTGGTTAAGGCCTATGAGCAGAGCATCAAGGCACTGCCTTGGATGACCGATGAAACTAAAGAAAAAGCACTGATCAAGCTGAAGAAGTTCACTCCGAAGATTGGCTATCCGGTGAAGTGGAAGGACTACAGCTCGATCAAAATCAGCAGAGACGATTTGATTCAGAACGTAAAGAATGTTTCGCGCTGGTCGTTTGATTACAACGCGAACAAGATTGGCTCACCAATTGATCGCGATGAGTGGCACATGACGCCACAAACCGTCAATGCCTATTACAACCCAGGGCTAAACGAGATTGTCTTCCCGGCCGCCATTTTGCAGCCCCCTTTCTTCTCGCCAGATGCCGATGACGCCATCAACTTTGGTGGAATTGGTGCAGTAATTGGCCACGAAATCGGCCACGGCTTTGATGACCAGGGCTCGAAGTATGACGGTGATGGCAAGTTGGTTTCCTGGTGGACAGAGGATGACCGAAAGGCATTCGAAGATCGAACCAAGAGCCTGATTGATCAGTATTCGGCACTTTCACCAGAACAACTCGATGACAAATACAAGGTCAATGGGGAACTGACAATCGGTGAAAACATTGGTGACCTGGGTGGGTTGGGCATTGCCTGGAAGGCATACCTTCTATCACTAGCCGGAAAAGAACCGCCGGTAATCGATGGGCTATCCGCCGCGCAGCGGTTTGTAATGAGCTGGGCTCAGTGCTGGAGAACCAAGCACCGTGATGAAATTCTTATTCAGCGCCTTGCAACTGATCCTCACTCACCACCGGAGTTCAGAGCAAATCAGATTGTCAAGAACCTGGCTGTTTTCCATGATGCTTTTGGTGTGAAGCCGGGCGACGGAATGTGGATGGAAGAAAAAGAAAGAGTGGTGATCTGGTGAAGCTCTGGTTCCGTATCCTCTACGTTCTAATCTCTTGGCGATCCAGACCCAAAGTAAGAATTGATGAAGTTTCAAGGCTGACCTTGCGGGTTTGGCCAACGGATCTTGATATTTATAACCATATGAACAACGGGATCTTTTTGACGCTGATGGACATCGGAAGATTTGACCAAGGCCTGCGCTCTGGTTTTTGGCAGCAGTGGAACAAGAAGGGCTGGTTTCCTATCGTTGTCAACTCAACCATCAGCTATCGCAAAGCACTACTTCCCTGGCAAAAATTCACAATCGAAACCAAAGTGGTTGGCTGGGATGAAGTTGCTTATTTCATTGAGCAGCGATTTGTTCGTGAGGGTGAAATTTATGCGCGTGCAATTATGCGTGGAAGATTCCTAAAGAAATCCTGGGGAACTCTGACTCCGCAAGAAGTAATGGAAGGCTCAGGCGGATGGCCAGGGGAGCGACCACAGCTTCCTAAGTGGGTTGAGCAGTGGGCAAAAGAGTGCCAACTACCAAAAGGCAAAGAACCAGCGCCCAGCGTTTGGGAGTAGCAACTGGCCATGCTCACTGGGCAGAAAGTCGCACTGGCAACTAAGCACGGCAAGGAGAAAATTTTCTCCAGCCTCTTCAGTGAACTTGGTTGTGAATTAGTCCTTGCCCCCTTAGACACCGACGCATTTGGAACTTTCTCTGGCGAGATAGCGCGAGAGCGAACACCTAAAGACACCGCCATTGCAAAAGCCCAGGCAGCAGCTCAGACTGCTGATACCAATTTCGCAGTTGCTAGCGAGGGAACCATTGGACCGCATCCGCAACTTCCTCTAATCAACGCCGATGTTGAGTGGGTTGCTTTTGTCGATCGATCACTCGGAATTGAACTAGTAGAACACTTCATTTCGACTGAAATAGTGGCGGTGCAGGAAATCTGGTCGGCATCACTTGATTTGGAAAAGCTGGCAATAAAAGCGAACCTGCCAGCTCATTCACTAATTGCCAGAGCTAAAGCAAGTTCAAATTTCTGGTCCAGGAAAGGCATCAAGACCATAGCGGAGCTAGACCGAGCAGTTACTGATTTCCATCAACTGGGCTGGGATAGCGACCTGGTATTTGAAAGTGATTTTCGGGCCATGGAGTCTCCGACTCGAATGAAGAACATTGAGAGAGCAGCGGGTCAGCTTGTGAGCAGGCTAGCTACTCCGTGTCCTAATTGCCAGATGTATGGCTTTGGAGTAGTTGGCTACGAACATGGCTTGCCTTGCTTGGGCTGCGGCGAAATAGTCCCGGATGTAATCAAGGCAGAGCGCCTGGGCTGTTTAGTGTGTAGTGCAGAGGTAGTCAACCCAAGAGAAGTAACTGCGGTAGAGCCCAGTCGGTGCCACAGCTGCAATCCCTAGAATCACAGATAGACAGTTAGGCACCGATGAGCTCAATTCAACAAGCAGCAGTTGCATTGAAGTCTGGTCAACTGGTTGCTTTTCCAACAGAGACTGTCTACGGCTTAGGCGCTGATGCCGAGAACCCGGATGCGGTCGCCAAGATTTACTCGGTCAAACAAAGACCAACTGATCATCCGCTGATTGTCCACATCGCTGATAAAGATGCTGCTAAAAAGTGGGCAATTGAAATACCGCAGTACGCTCTGCAACTGGCCGATACTTTTTGGCCAGGACCAATGACACTGATCCTAAAAAGAAGTAGCCTCGCAAAAGATTTCATAACAGGCGGGCAAGACACCGTTGGCCTTAGGGTTCCTGATCATCCGGTGGCACTTGAACTTCTTAGAAGTTTCTCTCAGCTCGGCGGCAACGGAGTGGCGGCGCCAAGTGCAAATCTCTTCGGACGAGTTTCTCCAACTTCTGCCGAAGCTGTGCAATCAGAAATTGGTTCAAGACTGAGCGATGCTGATTTAATTTTGGAAGGCGGCGATTCAGTGGTGGGCATTGAATCAACCATCATTGATTGCACGCAGTCTCGTCCGCGAATTCTGCGACCTGGCGCAATTAGCGCTGAGCAAATTATGACCAAGACAAACCTGTCAATGCTCGACTCTGGAGAGCGGATTCGGGTTAGTGGTGCGATGGAAAGTCACTATTCACCGCGCGCCAGAGTAGTGCTGAACGACGAAGCCAAGCCTGGGGACGGACTAATTGCTAGTGCTCAAATCGCAACACCACCGCAGGTGATAAGGCTTGCTGCCCCCACCACAGATGAGGAATACGCTCAACAGCTTTATGCGGCGCTCAGAAAAGCAGATCAGCTAGGAATTCAGAGGGTTGTTGCGATAACGCCGGCAGGCGATGGGATTGCGGTGGCAATCAGGGACCGCCTTAGAAAGGCAAGCAGCTAATTACTTCTTATACCAACGACAGGCAGCGATTGCTTCCTCGATTGGGTTGAGTAGTAGATCCTGGGTGTCCGGGTGTTTTTCCATGTAGCGCACGGTGTAAGAGCAAACCGGCACAACCTTCTCTTTGCCGCGCTGGCGAATGTCGGCCAGAGACTCCCGGAGCAGAATTGCGGCTAGGTTCTTTCCCTGCTGGGCTGGGTCGACTTCGGTGTGGACTAAGTGAATCTCGCCGGGGCGAAGTTCATAGTCCATTAGCCCTACTCGCTCATTATCCAAAAAGATTTCATAGCGGTGATTCTCAATGTCGTGCACAACATTTGTGCTCATGCTGTTAATCTTCCCTTCGTGAGCGAATCCAAGGTTTACCTAGCTGACAATCTAGCAATTTTGAAATCTCTAGGGGACAGCACGGTCGACCTTATTTATATTGACCCACCATTCAATACCGGTCGGGTTCAAGAGCGAAAGACCCGAAAGTCGCAGCAGTCATCATCTGGCAACGCCGGCTTTGGCGGAAAGCAGTACCAGCAGGTTATTTCTAGCATCATGTCCTATGACGATGCGTTCACTGATTACTGGGAGTTCCTACTTCCTCGACTGGAGCAGGCTAAGCGATTGCTGAAGGAGACTGGAACTCTTTATCTTCACCTTGACTATCGAGAATCTCACTACGCCAAAGTGATGCTGGATGGCCTATTCGGCAGAGACAACTTTCTCAATGAAATCATTTGGGCCTATGACTATGGCGGGAAAAGCAAGGGAAAGTGGCCCAGTAAGCACGACACCATTTTGGTTTATGTCAAAGATCCGAAGAAGTATTACTTCGACTCCGAAACAGTTGATCGTGAACCATACATGGCACCAGGTTTAGTGACACCAGAGAAAGCCGAAAAGGGAAAGCTACCCACTGATGTTTGGTGGCACACCATTGTCTCGCCAACTGGGAAGGAAAAGACCGGCTACCCAACGCAGAAACCAATTGGCATACTTCGGAGAATCATCCAAGCTAGCTCAAGACCCGGCGATCTCGTCCTTGATTTCTTTGCAGGCAGTGGGACCACTGGAGCAGTAGCCGCGGAACTTGGTAGAAGTTTTATCCTGATTGATAAGTCAAAGGAAGCTACGGATGTAATCAGGAAAAGACTTAGCGAACAGAAAGTTCCGTTTTCTTTTCACGAGAAATAAAGTAAACAACTAGCAGCGCCAGCAAAATAAAAATCATTGCAGTGGTCATTGCCATTCCCAGATTCATCTCTCCTGGCCTGCTTGCTAATCGAAACATTGCCAGTGGAAGCGTGGCTTCTGATCCGTAAGCTAGAAAACTGGCAGCTCCGAATTCGCCCAGCGATGCAAGGGCCATAAACGAGACGGCAGCCGCAATCGGCCTTGCCAGAATCGGCGCCTCTACAAATGCCAGCGTCTGCACTTTCCCCGCACCATCCAAGGTCGCCGCCTCCAGCATTTCTGGCTCAATCGAATTGCGCGCGGGACGCAGAATCTGGTATCCCAGCGGAATTAGAAAGACCGACTGAGCTATTGGCACCAACCACCAATTACCAAGAGCCCCAGGTAAATAGCCAGCACCAACCAGAAACAAAAGCCCAACTACGACCGGCGAAATTCCAATTGGCAGCAGCACCAGCAAGCTGGGCTTTTTTCTGGCAGCAGCTAACCAAGCAATTGGTAAGGCAATCAAAATACTGACGACCAGATTTCTTAGGCTATTGCAGGCAGCTTCCAAAAGTGTGATGTTGAGAATGTCTCGACTGCCACGAGTAGCAAGGCTTGCAAGATTCTCCAGCACACCACCATTCAAACTAAATGCTCTAACTGCGACATTAGTAATCACAACCGCAACCAACGCAAGATACAAATAACCCAGTAACTGGCCAAGTCTGGATCCGCTGTGTTCAGTATCACCAAAGAGCGGGGTTGGATTAGCACCAAGTCTTCTTGCAACCACGAAGAAAATCACAGTCAGCAGTGTTTGCAGTACCGCTAGTAATCCAGCAGCTGGCAGATCTAATTGCCTCAATGCAAGTTCTGACACTTCAGTTTCTAAAGTTCTAACCTCTCCTCGCCCCAGCGTCAGGACAAGTCCGTAACTGGTTGCGGAGTAGAGAGCTACCAAAAGCGAAGCTGATGCGATTCCTGGCAGTTGCTGCGGAATCTCAATCAGCAATCTGCTTTGTAGTTTGCTCGCTCCATCCAGTGCTGCGGCCTCCAGCTGCTGCGTTGGAACAGCACTAGCCGCAACTACTCTCGCGATAAACCCCACATTCATCAAAAGGTGTGCAAACAAAATCCAACCAAAAGCAGCGGGAAAAGAAAGCTCAACTGACTGAAGCGGAAGAAGCGTCAAGCCAACCAGGAATGCTGGGAGCAAAAAGGGAAGCAGCAGGATTGCGGAAATAAGTGCCTTGAATCGCCTAAGCGAAGCCAACCAATTTCCAATCGGATAACCAAGCAACGCTGCTAGAACTGCGCTGCTGACTGAAAGCAGCGCAGTGACAATTACTAACTCGGCGTTAGTTATCAAAAACGTCGGACCAGTCCTTTAGCCAGCGCTCTCGGTTTTGTGCGAGTTCCTCTGCATCGCCAAGAGTCGATCTGGCAGGAAGAGCAAATTTTGCCCAAGTCTCTGGAACTGCGATTCCTTCAACGGCTGGGTAGACATACATCGCCTCAGCAACCGATGACTGGAAAGCCTCGCCTACCAAGAATTCGACTAACGCAGCAGCGCCGGCAGTATTGCTTGCTCCGCGCAAAGTAGCTGCATACTCCACCTGCCTGAAGCACTCGTCCAACAAAGCAGCTGTTCCTGCGGTCCCATCTACTACCTCAGCAGCAGGCGATGACGCATATGAAAGGACTATCGGTCTGGCTCCTCCGTAACGAGTGAAGTCTGAGAAGTAGGCATCTTCCCAACTTGATGCGACCTTCACGCCGTTATCACGAAGGTTTCTCCAGTACTCAAAAGTCTGCATGTCCGTGTCAAATCCAGCGAAGGTGGTTGCAAGAAATGCCAGCCCCGGCGATGAGAATCTTGGATTTGTGACAACGGTTAATGACTTGTATTCAGGCTCAATTAGCTCTCTCCAGTTGGCTGGAGGAGTTAGATTGTTTTCTTCAAACCACGCAATGTCGTAGTTGAAACAAACGTCCGAGTAATCAATCTCAACAAAGTCACCTGCAACCAAGCCCTCTTTTTCAGCAAGCGAGCGGAAGGTGTTGTCAATGCCAAACATGACATCAGCGATTGGAGCATTCTTGGTGAGCGCAAGTTGGTTTGTGAGTGTGCCAGTGTCACCAAGTCTGACAATTTCAAGCTGGTAACCAGAGGTCTGCTCAAACTCGGCAATTAACTCATCACTGATTGCAAATGAGTCGTGAGTTGCAAGCCGGACGGTGTCGCTGGGGGCCGCAGTGCAGCCAGTTAGTAATAGAAGTGTTGCTAGAGCAATTGCTTTTTTCAATTGCGTGCCTTTCTGTGGTTAGGCACGGGGGTCTCCCTTACGCTGGCATTACCCAGATCAGGTTCGACGGTCGAAGACGCTTTAGTCTTCCTCTCAGTCCGGTTAGCCGGACTCCCGTGTTTCGATTCTTAGTTTACCCTCTCGGTGTCTGTCGGGTAAAGCTTCAAAGACAGAGGTAGCTAATAGGGTTGAGTGGTGCCTAAATCCAAACCAACTCGGAGTCGAACTCTGTTCGTATTCTTGCCCCCGCTGGTGGCAATAGTTGCTGGTGTTTGGCTGATATTTCAATCTTTTTGAAGCAAGAAAAATGTGTAGGCGAGCGAAAAGCCAAAGCCAACCAGTGCATACACAATCACAAACCAATTCCAGCCAGAAGGAATTAGTAGCGTGATTGCGCCAAGACCGAATGCAGCAATTTGCATTACTCTCGCTGAAAACAAAACACCCTTGTCTGATCCGTGCAGAGAAACAACCAACATGTTTCCAGTCAGCGCCACCAGTGTTAGACCAATCATTCGCATTGACCAATCCAGATCACTCGACCCCACCATGCCAAGCAGGTCAGTAAAGAATCTGGGGAGTGCAATCAGCAAAACCGCGCTGACACCAAAAACACTTGCGCCAGCGCGCAGCACCAGCCGAAGTGATGAAACTTTTCCCGTATTTGCCATGAAAGAAGATTATTAGGTGCTAACAATCCGCCTTACCTCTAATCTTGTTCCATGCCAAAAGCGCTAAAAATTGCCTACCTAGGCCCTGCCGGAACTTTCACGGAGCAGGCCGCTAGGCAACTTGGCGCAGACAGTGAACTTCACCCCGTTGCATCTGTAACTGAAGCAATGGATGCAGTCCTTGCCGGCAAAGCCGATCGAGCAGTTGTGCCAATTGAAAATTCAATCGAAGGCGGCGTCTCTGCCACCTCTGACGCACTTGCCGTCATGCCTGGAGTTCAGATCTTCGGAGAATATTTGGTTCCGGTTCGCTTTGATCTGATGGCGAAACCAGGTACGAAACTTTCTGAGATTAAAGATGTCTTGACGCATCCGGTTGCCTATGCGCAGAGCAGGAAGTGGCTGCAGCAAAATCTTTCTTCACACAATCACATTCCAGCTGCTTCAACTGCCGCTGCCGCCAAAGCTCTGGCTGATGGGGCAGGTGCCGATGCTGTAATTGCCGCAACTGGCGCAGCAAAACTTTATGGACTGGAGATTTTGGCCAGTGACATCGGCGAGAACAAAGAAGCACAAACCCGCTTTATTGAAATTGGCAAGAGGTCAAAGCCGCAACCAAAAACAGGTGCTGACAAAACAAGTGTGATTGTTGAGCTGCCAGATGACAGACCTGGTGGTCTGCTTGAGATGCTCGAGCAGTTCGCAGCACGCGGAGTAAATCTTTCTCGAATTGAATCAAGGCCGGTTGGCGATCGTTTCGGTCGCTACCGCTTCAACATTGACGCCGAAGGTCACATCGAAGACGAAGCAATTGCCGAAGCTCTAATGGGTCTTCACCGCTTCAGCCCCAAAGTTATTTTCCTTGGCTCTTACGCAAAGGCGGATAAGTCCGTGAGCGAACACCAGGGCAACAACACCAACACCAGCTATCACGCAGCACGCAAGTGGCTGGATGATTTGCGCGGCTAAAGCAATATCTTCAGCGCTTTTAGTTTGATTGAGAACTCAACCTCAATAACTTCACCCATCGGGTCACCATCTAATTGAATTGGTGCCGGGTGATGCGGCCTAATCCTGATTCGACTGCTGCTGAGATTTTCTAGTGTCTTTACATTGGCCGTTGCATCCATCCACTTCTTGCCTAAGGCAAGCGGTCTCACCACTTGGTTTTGCCAGGTGATGCGAGAAAAGAAATCAATCCAGTTCCAAATTCTTCTTGGTCCAATAGCGGCCATGTCCAGCTGACCGTCGTCTAAGCGAGCATCCGGCATCATCGAGATAGCACCCGGCAACAGCCCAACATTGCCAACCAAGAGCGAGTAGCTCTTGAGGGTTCTAGTTTGGTCATTCAGGGAAACGTCGAATTTTTCAAACTTCAACGGCAAAGATCTGATTCCACCTTCTATATAGGCAATCCAGCCAATCTTTTTCTTTAGCTCGGGCTGGGTGTTCTCCATCAGGCGGGCGTCCATACCAACACCGGCAATGCCTGTAAACAAATACTCTTCAAGTGTTCCGTCTGGCCTGACAAGTCTGGCCTGACCAAGATCAATCTCATACGGCTTGCCACTCACTGCTCTTTTCACCGCAGTTTCTAATGACAGCGAAAGTTTTAGATTTCTGGCAAGGATGTTGCCAGTGCCAATTGGCAAGATTCCGACGGAAGCACTTGAGCCAGCAACCTCCTGCACCACTCGACGCAGTGTGCCATCGCCCCCCGCCACCAATATCTTCTTATGGCCATCGGCTAGTGCCGCCTTGGCGGCCTTTCCTCCCTGGCTTGATTTGTCGGTGGGGATGAAGGTTGGCTCGACAGCTAGTTTTTGAAAAGGTTTTTTGATTTGGGCAAGGGTGATTTTCTGCGGGTTATAAATCACAGCGAGCTTCACCGCATCAGCCTAACCGTGCTCGGCGGTAGGCTGTAGTTCGTGATCGACCTAAATCTCCTTCGCGAAGACCCTGAAAAGATTCGCATCTCCCAGCGCCAGCGCGGCGCCAGTGTTGAGCTGGTTGATCAAGCGGTTGAGCTCGATAAAGCCAAGCGAGCAGCTCTAACTGAATTTGAAAAGCTAAGGGCAGAACAAAACGCTCACGGCAAGCTAGTTGCCGCAGCTGCCAAGGAAGAAAAAGCCAAGCTGGTTGAGCACGGGCAGCAGTTAGCAGCCGGAGTCAAAGCCGCCGAGGCTAAGGCAAATCAGGCCGATGAAAAACTAAGCCAGCTGCTTCTAAAGATTGACAATGTTGTCATCGATGGCGTGCCAGCTGGTGGCGAAGAGAACTTTGTTGTAATCAAGGAAGTCGGAAACAATCCAGGCTTCTCCTTCGAGGCAAAAGATCACGCGCAATTGGGGGAGCTGCTAGATGTAATTGACATTGAGCGCGGTGTTAAGATTTCTGGCTCCCGCTTTTATTTCTTGAAGGGCTGGGGAGCAAGACTGGAACTGGCAATGATGCAGCTTGCTCTGGATCAAGCAGTCAAAGCAGGATTCACACCTCTTATTACACCCACTTTGGTCAGGCCAGAGGTGATGCAGGGAACGGGCTTCTTGGGCGAGCACTCAGCCGAGATTTACTACCTTCCCGACGATGAGCTATACCTAACCGGCACCAGCGAGGTCGCACTGGCTGGGTATCACGCAGATGAGATCATCGAAAACTTCGCAGAGCCGATTCGGTATGCCGGCTGGTCCACCTGCTACAGAAGAGAAGCCGGCAGCCACGGCAAGGACATCAAGGGCATTCTTCGAGTTCACCAGTTCAACAAACTGGAGATGTTCTCATACTGCAAGCCAAGCGAAGCAGAAGCAGAGCATGCGAAGCTGCTGGCCTGGCAAGAAGAAATGCTGCAGAAGTGTGAGCTGCCATATCGAGTTATCGATGTTGCTGCCGGCGATCTGGGCTCCTCCGCTGCCAGAAAGTATGACGTTGAGGCTTGGGTCCCGTCGCAGCAGAAGTATCGCGAGCTAACCTCCACCTCTAATTGCACCACCTTCCAGGCCAGAAGACTAAATACTCGCTACCGCGATGAAAATGGCAAGACTCAGACGGCCGCCACCCTGAATGGAACCTTGGCAACTACCCGTTGGCTAGTTGCAATACTCGAGAATCACCAGCAAAAAGATGGCTCAGTTGTAATTCCAAAAGCACTTCGCCAGTATCTCGGTGGCGCTGAAGTGATTAGCCCCAGGGCATAACTCAATGGAAGATAAGTGGCTGATTGGCCTCGACATTGATGGCACGCTAGTTCATGACGATGGCTTTTTGTCGGATGCCGTAGTTGAGCAGGTTCAAAGAGTTCGCTCACTGGGCCATGAAGTATTCATCGCAACTGGTCGAGCAGCTGGGAATGCATACCCGGTTATCAAAGATTTAGGCATTGATAATTCCCACGCGGTTTGTTCTAACGGTGCTGTGACAATCAAAGTCGATCAGTCACTGCCGATGGGATACGAAACTCACACAGTCAAGACTTTTGATCCAGCAGATGTCTTAAGAGAACTAATTGCCAACTTGCCCGATGCGCACTTCGCGGTAGAAGATGTTGATGGCAGCTACCGCTTTCACAAACCTTTTCCTGCCTATTCGCTGGGTGATCGAAACTACGAAACCCCGCTGGAAGAGCTGCTGCACCACCCGGTAAGTCGAGTAGTAGTTCTATCGCCGCATCACGACGTCGCAGAGTTTATGCAGCTGATGGATTCAATCGGACTTCACTCGGTGAGCTATGCAATTGGTTACACCGCTTGGCTCGACATTGCCCCCAAGGGAATTGACAAAGGACATGGATTAGAGCTGCTGCGCAATCACTACGAGCTAGGTAAAAAAGTCTTAGTAATTGGAGATGGCAGAAACGATATAGAGATGTTTCAGTGGGCAAAAGCCCACGGCGGTTATGCCTTCGCGATGGGTCAGGCACCGGATGAGGTAAAGCTGGCAGCTACTGCGGTGACTGCAGCAGTTTCCGAGGACGGGGTGGCGCAGGTGCTGGCATCTCTGGAGGGACTTGAGTTTCTCGGCTAACGACTAAACTTCCCTACGGAGGTCTGTCCGAGTGGCCGATGGAGCTGGTCTTGAAAACCAGTGGACAGCAATGTCTCGTGGGTTCGAATCCCACGGCCTCCGCTCTGAGTTTGCTGAGAGCCGCTAGGCCGGGGTTTTGGCCTAGCGGTATTCTTATATTTCCTTTCAAAGAAGATCCCCTTGACCAATTCCGAGTATCAGTTTTTAAAGCCTGAAAAGCCCAAGCGGCGTTGGGTCAAACCAGTCGTAATCTCGGTAGTAGTAGCCCTGGTTGCCGGATTGGCAGTGGCTGGCGGTGGAGTGGCTTGGGTTTTGTCCAGGCTGGCAGCTGCTGGAATTGACATTTATTCAACCGATGGCGAGACCTTTGATATCCCAACCGCCGAGGAAATCAATGGACCGATCAACATGCTTTTGATTGGCTCTGACACCCGCGAGGACCAGGGTTCGACTGAATATGGTCCGGCTGGAGCAGAGCTGGCGGATGTGATGATTCTTCTTCACATCAACCAGGCCAGAACCAACGCCGTTGCGCTTAGCTTCCCTAGAGACCTAATGGTTGCAATGCCAGAGTGTCCAAACCCAGAAGGCGGAGATCCATATCCTGCGAAGGAATATGTTCAGATCAACTCCACTATTAAATACGGTGGTCCTGCCTGCACCCTTCTAACGGTGCAGAAACTAACTGGCATCCGAATCCCATATCTTGCAATGGTTGATTTCAAGGGCGTCATTGAGATGACCAGTGAGATTGGTGGTGTGACAGTTTGTGTTGCGGAAGACATAAACGATGATTACACCAAGTTGTATTTAGAAGCCGGTGAGCACACTTTGATGGGTAAGCAAGCCCTTGCGTTTCTTCGCACTCGTCACGGAGTTGGCGACGGTTCAGATCTTTCAAGAATTTCAAACCAACAGGTTTATCTAACCTCAATGGTGAGAAAGCTCAAGGACGAAGGAGCACTCACCAATCCATTCACCATGTTCAGGTTGGGAACCGCAGCGCTTGAGAACATGACCCTCTCACGATCTCTCACTGATCTTGGAGTGATGTTTGGAATCGCCAGGGAAGTCAATGATGTAGACCTGGACAAGATAGTTTTCCTAAAGCTCCCGATTTATGGACTAACTGGTGAATACGCCGGTCGCGTTGGTTTATCAACGGAACGAGCAAATCTGCTGTTCGAAAAGATCAGTGCCGACGAAGAGCTGGTATTAGCCAAGGCCAACCCAGGTGCTGGTGCCGTGGTGGAAGAAGACCCCAACGCCCCTGCCGAGGAAAGTCCAGCCCCAGAGGATGCCCTGCCCGATTGGGCCCAGGGAACAACCGCGGCCACCAAGAGCTGCAGTAAATAATTTTTAGTCAGGTTTGCTATAGACAAGGCCTGCCGGCTTCAAAATTCTGGAGAGTTTACACTTTTCAATTCAATTGAGATGCTCAATGCTTTCGGGTCTAAAGTAGGAAACACTTCAGGACAGGAAGAGAATGCCTGCATCCCAGGAACCTTTACTAGTAGCATGCGACGCCGGACAAACCGGAATTAGAGTTGTTCTAATCCAAAGCAATCAGCGAAAAGAGTTTTCTTTTCCGGGGCTACTCACTAATCAAGAAATATTTCCTCAACTTGCTGCAGTGATTCGAACTGCTCTTGAGGGAAACTCTTCAAAGGCAGCCGTTGCAATTGGAAGCACAGGCCTTACAAAAGCTCAGACAAGACCCGAACTGCTATTGGAACTTGTTTCTACTTGCGGAGTCGAGAAAATCTATTTGGCGCATGATTCGATTACGGGAATTCTCGGAAGTATCGGTCTTGAAGAGGGAACGATGACTGCGGTTGGTACTGGCGTCGTCACGCTTTCGGTTGGCCCTAAAAGCATCGCCAGAGTTGACGGTTGGGGAAATCTAATTGGAGACTGCGGATCTGCATATTGGATAGGAAGAGCGGGCTTAGAGCGGGGCATGAAAGGTCACGATGGTCGACTTGCTGAGACAAAGCTAACTGACATTCTTTGGGAAAATTTTTCCCATCCAGAGGAGGCTTACATTGTTTTGCAAGGAAGCGATGATCGAGTTTCTAGAATCGCATCTTTCGCGCGCAGAGTTCTTGAATTAGCGCCTGAGGATACTGCAGCTATGGAGATAGTTACTGCCGCTGCGTACGAATTGGCTCTCTCGGCTTTTACAGCTGCTAGACGAGCTGGCCTCCTGGAGAGCACCCAGCCTCTTTTCAGTTGGGCAGGAAATGTAATGAGGGCTGAAGTTATCCGAGCAGAGTTTGAGCGGCAACTTCGTTTGCTGGTGCCGAATGCTGTCCTGATGCCCCCGAAGGGAGAACCCGTCGATGGCGTAACACTCCTGCCTAGCGTCCCAACAACCTCACCTTTATACGGGGAGATCAAGGTCGCCTCAATTTAGTACAACCCAGTACTTTGGCGGATTTGCGCCTGCTAGTGCCTGGTTTCACAGGAGTCACAATTTGATTACAAAACCCCCGAATGGGTTACAGGGAACCCAAAAAGCCCTAGATTTTGTATCGTTCCAAAAAATTTGGGCAAGGGAGCTCCAATTGAAGTCACCAACGGTTTTTGACGTGGCAGAGCGTGCCGGCGTCTCTAAGTCAACCGTTTCGCTGGTGAATCAAGACAGCCCATTGGTCAGCCCAGATACCAGACTCAGAGTTGAAACGGCAGCCAGGGAGCTCGGTTACGTTTACAACCGTGCCGCTGCAACTCTACGTAAACCAAAATCAGCCACCATTGGATTGGTGATCCCAAATCTCAGGAACAACTTTTTCGCAGAAGCAGTCATTGGTGTCGAGGAGTTTTTCAGGGCTGGTAGCAGTGCGGGTAATAAGACGCTATTTCTGAGCCACCACCTAGAGAGTCCGGAAAAATTAACTGATGCAGTTCGCTCAATGCTTGAATCCAGAGTTGATGGCTTAATCATTGTTCCAGCACTAAACATAGCGAGCAAAAACAATTTGCAAACGTTAGTTCAGGGGACACCCACAGTATTTCTATCTAGAAAACCTAACTTCAAGGCAACTTATGTTGGTCCAGACAACTTTGTTGCCGGCAAATCAGCTGCCCAGCACTTGATTGAACATGGATATAAAGAACTCATTCTTATGGGCGGTAATTCAGGAAGCTCTGCATTTGATGAAAGAATGGAGGGAGTTCTTGCTGCGATAAATGAGAATCCAACAAAGAAAATAAAGTTCTCTGCATTGCAGTTCAGCCCGTCAAGATCTGAAGGCTTCACTCACACTCAAGATTTCATAAAAGCAAACCAAACTTTGCCAGCTGTGATTGCATACAACGACCTAGTGGCTACGGGAGTAATTAGTGCAGCAAGTGCCTCAGGACTGATTGCTGGAAAGGACTACGCGGTAGTTGGCGTGGATGATATAGAAGAGGCAAAGTTTCTGACACCACCACTGACAACAATCAACACCAAGCCCGTCCAAATTGGCAGACAAGCTGCAATCGAGCTGGAGAGATTAATCGAGAGCGGCAACAAGGGAAAGCCAATGACTGTGATTGTGCCTAATGAGCTAGTTGTCCGAGGCACCTGTGGTTGTAGCGAGGTGAGCTCAAAATGAGGTGGGGCTTAATTGGCGCCAGTGACATTGCGGAAACCAGGATCATTGAAGCCCTGCGATTGCGCGGCCATCAAGTAATCGGGGTAATGAGCTCGTCAAAAGAAAGAGCCGAAGCCTTTTCTTCACGCAATCAATTGGAACGTTCCACAAACTCCCTTGAAGAACTGCTCGATTGGGAGATCGACGCTGTCTACATTTCAACGACAAACGAGTTACATGCTTCGCAAGCGATTGCGGCCGCAAGAGCGGGCAAGCACGTTCTTTGCGAAAAGCCCCTTGCTATGAGTGCAGCCGATTGCTCAGAGATGATTAACCAAGCGAAGCTGAACAATGTTGTACTCGCTACCAATCACCATCTTCGGAATGCAGCCACTAACAAAGCAATCAAGCAAATAATCGCCAGTGGCCAAATTGGGAAGATTCACTCAATCCAAATAAATCATGCCGTCTCACTTCCTGAGCGGCTTCGAGGCTGGAGGCTAACCAATCCTGAAAAGGGTGCGGGGGTAGTTCTTGACATTACTGTTCACAATCTTGATTTAGTCCGTTTCTTGTTAGATGAAGATTTAATTTCCGTCTCAGCTGTGGTTTCAAACAGAGGCTTTAACATCAATGGCGTTGAGGATGAATCAATCTGTGTCTTTACTTCCGAGTCGGGGATAATTGTTTCAACTCATGAATCTTTCAATATTCAAAACTCTATTCCAAGCATTGAAGTTTTTGGCTCCGAAGGAACAATTTTTGCGACTAAGACCCTCTCGCAAGATCCAGTTGGAAATGTTTATCTTCGAACAAAAGAGGGTGAAAAGGAAATAGAAGTGGGCTTTAGAGAAAATCTATATACAGCCCTGTTGGAGAAATTTGAATTGGCAATTCAGTCCGGCGCCAAGCCAGCTTCTGATGGTGAAGATGGCATGAAAGCGGTGCTCGGAGCCCTGGCCGCGCTTCAGTCGGCATCAGAAAAGCGCGAAGTTCTGATTAAGGAGTTGAAGTGAGCCATAACACTACTTCGCCCATGAAGTTCGGACGCCATGTTCCCGTGCTTAGTGCGCAAAAAGCGGTGGAAAAGATTCCAAGTAACGCGGTTGTCTCCATCAGCTCTTCCAGTGCCCTGGGATGCCCAGACTTTGTTTTGGCTGCACTTGGCAAGCGTTTTGAGGAGACATCTGAACCGAGGAACCTGACATTTATTAGCCCCATTGCGGCTGGTGACATGTATGGAGTTAAGGGAATCGATCATGTTTCTCAGGTCGGGCTTATCAGCAAGATCATGGCTGGCTCTTATCCCAGCGGACCGTCCTCCATGGAACCACCCAAGATTAGGCAACTGATCGACCAAAACCTTGTCCAGGCTTGGAACCTTCCAAGTGGAGTGCTCTTCCAGATGCATCGCGCTGGAGCGGCCAAGCAGCCGGGCGTCACAAGCAAGGTTGGGCTGGACACGTTCATTGACCCAAAGCGACAAGGCGGAGCAATGAACGACGTAACGCCAAGCGACTTTGTTTCACATCGTGCAGATGGCAACGAGGATTATTTGTTTTATCCAGCTATTCGTCCGGACGTAACTATTTTGCGCGCGACAACTGCAGATGAGCACGGCAACCTAACTTTTGAGCACGAGGGATCACCGCTTGGTGCTTTGGATCAGGCATATGCTGCTCACAATAATGGTGGGTATGTGATTGCTCAGGTCAAACGCGTCGTAAAGTTTGGCGACCTGCACCCCCGCGATGTTAGAGTTCCGGGCATTCTGATTGATGCAGTCGTGCTTGACCCGAATCAGCGTCAAACCACAATGACAGACTACGATCCAGCATTATCTGGAGACAAAGTTGAAAACCCAGTTATCCCAGCGCCCGAAAAGAATCTAGAAACTGCTATTTCAGTGCGCGCTGCTCAATTCCTGCAGCCTGGTTGGACTGTAAATCTTGGATTTGGAATCTCCGCCCTTGTTCCCTCAATACTGGCTGGCGAAGACATTGGCTCCAGCCTGACCTGGGTAATCGAACAAGGAGCGGTAGGAGGAACTCCTCTCACTGGCTTTGCATTCGGTTGCGCGAGAAACCCAGACGCAATTGTTCAAAGTGTCGATCAGTTCACTTTGCTTCAAGGCGGAGGATTCAACGCAGCTCTACTTTCTTTCCTAGAAGTAGATCAGCATGGCAATGTAAACGTTTCTCATTTGCCCAGTAGGACACATGTAACCGCTGGAGTGGGCGGATTCGCGGACATCGTTTCCAATGCGCCAATGCTGGTTTTCAGTGGCTACTTCAATGCCGGCAAAAAGGAATTGGCCCTAGATGGGTCGCAGCTGAAAATTGCAGTTGATGGAACTATTCCTAAGTTTGTTAAAGAAGTGTCGCAGGTAACTTTTAGTGGAGCTCGTGCACTTGAACTTGGACAAAAGGTTTACTACGTCACCGAACGCTGTGTGCTTGAGCTGAGAAAAGAAGGCCTAACTGTAATTGAAATTACTCAGGGTGTAGATCTACAAAAAGATGTGCTTGATAAAGCAGCCTTCCCTCTTAGGGTTAGCGAAAACCTAAAGACGGTCGGGTTCTTGACGAGTTACGAGGCACCCCATGTCTGATCACCTAATTTTTGAAACCAAAGGTCAGGCCGGCTACATCACCTTCAACCGACCCGAAAAACTCAATGTCCTAGACATCGCACTTCTTAAAGAACTCGACTCGCTTATCTTGCAAATGTACGAACGCGATGACTTGCGAGTTCTTGTTCTAACCGGTGCAGGAGAGAAAGCTTTCTCAGCGGGAGCAGACATCGAAGCCTTCTCGAAACAAGATCGCGAAACGGTCAGAGATCTTTGGGTTCCACTCGGGCACAGGGTTCTAGATGGATTGCAGCGAATTCCTCAAGTGACAATTGCGGCTCTGAATGGCTCTGCCTTTGGTGGTGGTTTAGAGCTAGCACTTGCTTGCGATCTCAGAGTCGCTGTCAGTGGCAAGCAGTTTGCCCTTCCTGAACTAGGGCTTGGAACTACCCCGGGTTGGGGCGGAACTTCAAGAATTGTTGACGCCGTTGGTCTTTCTCGTTCAAGGTATCTAATCCTGACCGGAACCCGCATTACCTCTGAACAAGCTTTGGAGTGGGGACTTATTCACGAAATTTATGATCAGTCACATTTTGATGCCGGCTTGCGACAGCTTCTAGAAAAAATCCTTAGCTCTTCACCAACTGCCCTGAAATTAGCGAAGAAACTCTTGAACGCAGGAGGAGAAGGCATTCAGTCAGAAATTCTCGAATCGCTGTCAGCCTCGGTTTCTGCTACTACTGACGATCTCCGCGAAGGGATTCAGGCTTTCAAAGAAAAACGTAAACCTAAATTTGGGGGGAACTAGAAATTGGAAAAGGTAAGACTCTTCAATTACCAACATCTCATTGATGGTAAATCAATCGAAAGTAAGAGTGGTGCACGTTTTGAGCGAATTAGCCCAGCTCACGATACAACTGTCGGCACCTATTCAGATGGTGCAGTTGAAGATGTTGATCTAGCAATTCAGTCCGCCAGACGAGCATTTGACTCTGGTGCCTGGCCAAAAATAAGCGGCGCTCAACGAGCTCGGCACCTTAGAAAAGTTGCTGAACTAATAGAGCGTGATTTGGAAAAAATTGCACTGATTGAAGTTTTGGAAAGCGGTAAGCCAATTTCGCAAGCTCGCGATGAAATCAAGTCCTCTGCCGAACTGTGGTATTACGCTGCGACCCTCTCACAACATTCCTACGGAGATGCTCACAATGCAATTGGTGAGGACTACCTCGGCATGGTCGTTCGGGAGCCAATTGGGGTAGTAGGTGTCATAACACCTTGGAATTTCCCATTCCTAATTGCCAGCCAAAAAATCCCTTTTGCAATTGCACTTGGCTGCACAGTAGTAGTGAAGCCGAGCCAACTGACATCTGGGACAACGGTCGTGATGGCCGAACTGGTTCGGGAAGCCGGTATTCCGGATGGAGTGATGAATGTAGTGACGGGCAAGGGCTCGGTTGGAGCCCGATTGGCAGAACACCCAGACGTTGACATGATCACGTTCACCGGTTCAACTCAAATTGGTAAGAAAGTAATGGCTGCTGCCGCGGGAACCGTAAAAAAGGTAGAGCTTGAACTGGGAGGGAAAAACCCTCAAATCGTGATGGCAGATGCAGATCTAGATTCTGCTGTAGACGCAGTGGTATTCGGTGTCTATTTCAATCAAGGTGAATGCTGCAATTCCGGTAGTCGAATTATTGTCCAGGACACCATCGCAGACGACTTTTTGGCCAGGGTTGTAAGCCGGTCCAAACAAGTCAAAGTCGGAGACCCTTTGGATCCAGATGTCCTAGTTGGGGCTATCGCTTCTGACGATCAGATGCAGACTATTGAAAGATATGTCCAAGAGGGTCTGCAATCAGGCGCCAAATTGGAACTAGGTGGCAACAAACTCCAAACTAACGCCGGCAGATATTTCGCACCAACAGTATTTGCTGGGGTGTCAGAAAACATGTCCATTGCCAAAGAGGAAATCTTCGGGCCTGTTTTATCAGTATTAAAATTCGCGGACTTGGACGATGCGGTACGTATCGCTAATTCAACCTTATTTGGTCTGTCATCGGGAATCTGGACTTCCAACGTTACTACGGCAATGAAGTTTGCCAAGGCTGTGCGCTCTGGAACCGTTTGGGTGAACTGCTGGATGGATGGATTTCCAGAAATGCCATTTGGTGGTTTTGGTGAGTCTGGAATCGGTCGTGAACTTGGAAGACAAGCAATTCAAGAGTTCACAGAGACCAAAACAATTGCAATTCACACTGGAACTCGCAGGATGTGGGTGAAGTAATGGCAAACAATTTCAAGCTGGACATCCCCAAAGACTTGCAGGTCGCTGCCAGCAATGCCATGGAAGTGGTTGATAGCAAGGTAAGAAATTTGGTGACTAATGATCCATATTTCTTCCCAATGTTTACCGAGAACGGCAAATGGCGCCACGGCAAAGAGGCCTGGACAAATTGGTGTGAAGGATTCTTGGCTGGCCAGATGTGGATATTGTCTAAACATCTTGATAAAGATTTTTGGCGCTCAAAAGCTGAGCATTACTCAAAGCATCTGGAAGAAAGAAAATTTGATACTCAAGTTCATGATTTAGGTTTCACGTTTTGGCACAGCTGGAGAACCTGGTATCTGGCCACAGCCGATGAAAAACTGAACCAAGTTCTAATCCGCGCTGGAAAAACCATGGGGCTTAGATTCAATGAAAAAGCCGGGTTCTTGCGATCTTTTTTAGCGGAAGACAGCACATTCATCGACATCATGATGAACGTTGGCATTGTCTTCTATGCAGCCATGGAAAGTGGCGATGATGATCTACTTTCTAAGGCACACACCCACACCATGCAGACCCGACGATACATGGTCAGAGGAGACGGTTCAGCCGCCCACGAAGGAATTTTTGATCTCAAGACGGGGGAATTTCTAAGGCAAACAACGCAGCAAGGCTGGCGAAACGATTCATCCTGGGCCAGAGGACAAACCTGGGCTCTGTATGGTTTTGGAACTTGCTACGCCTTGACCGGAGAACCTAAGTATCTACAGACCGCTATTGCGTGCGCTGATTTCTACATTGAGCGCACCGGAGATCGTTTAGTGCCGCCAAACGATTGGGAAGAAAAGAATCCCGTACAACCCTACGAGAGCTCAGCCGGTGCAATTGCAGCGAGCGGTCTTCTGCAATTGGCGAAATTGGTAGAGGACGAAGAAAAGGCAAAACACTATGCGAATTACGCATTCAAAATCATTCAAAAGCTTTGCAGCAGCGAATTCCTATCTTCCAAATCTGATGATTGGGAAGGCGTGCTAAAGCACGGAAGCTATCACGAGACAAAAAATCTTGGGGTCAACGAGAGCGTTATGTGGGGGGAGTACTTCTTCACTGAAGCGCTAGACAAAGTTTTAGGTGGGGATTGGCTTGCTACAAACAGATAAAAATAGAATCCGTCGCTTTAGCGAGCTGACGGCAAACAAAAGGAAAAAAGGAGAAGAAATAGTGAAGGTAAAATCTTTTGCAAAGTTCACTGCTATCTCTACGGCATCCCTTCTGCTTCTCTCTGCTTGTGCAGGGGGCGCTGAAGAGACACCAACCGACTCTGGAGCTGTTGCGGGCGAGGTAGAGGTATTTTCGTGGTGGACTTCGGGCTCTGAGGACGCTGCTCTTCAGGCCATTTTTGCCGCTGCGACAGGAGCTAACCCTGATGCAGAGTTCATCAACGCTGCCGTTGCAGGTGGTGCGGGCACGAATGCTAAGCAAGTTTTGGCAACAAGACTTGCTGGTGGCGACGTACCTGAAATCTGGCAGACCCACCCAGGTGGAGAGCTCGGAGACTATGTTTCTCAGGGCGTTGTTCTCAGCTTGAGCGATCTGTACGAATCAGAGGGCTGGTATGACGTAGTTCCAAAGGCACTCGTTGACTCAATGACCTATGACGGCGAGGTATACAGCGTTCTAACTGGTGTACACCGTGGAAACGTTATCTGGATCAACAAGAGCGTTATGGAAGCTGCTGGAGTTTCGCTATCTGGTGGAATTTCATGGGCACAGTTCGCTGAGGCAGCACAAGCAATGGCAGCAAACGGTGTAGCTCCAGTCTGCCTTGGAGACAAGGACATCTGGACTGCAGCTCAGCTGCTTGAAGCAATCATTGTTGGTGAAGTAGGTGCTTCCGGTTGGGACGCACTTCTTTCGGGCTCTAAGTCATGGGGCGACGCAGCAGTGCAGACCGCTGTGAAGAACTTCTTGACTGCCATGGAGTGGACCAACGAAGACCACAAGGCTTTGGGTTGGACCGATGCTGTAACCGGTCTTGCCAACGGCACCTGTGGAATGAACGTAATGGGTGACTGGGCCTACGGTGAGCTACTTGTCAAGCATGGCAAGGTAGACAGCCAGGACTTCACCTATGCATTCTTCGGAAATGCAGATGACTTCGTTACCGTTGGTGACTCATTCGTAGTCGGCAAGGGAAGCAACGAGGCCGGAGGTCTTGCATTTGCTAAGGCAATCATGGATCCAGAAGTCCAGATTGCTTTCAACAAGCTAAAGGGATCCTCACCTGTTCGTTCAGATGTTGACGTCAGCTCACTTGGTGTATACCAGCAGGCTGCCTCGAAGACTCTTTCGAGCGGAAACCAGACCCCATCACTAGTTCACGGCCAAGCTCTGGTAGCCGCAGCCGTTGGACAGGCTTACGCAGAGGCAGTAACTCTGTTGCAGGCTAACGGTGATGTAGCGGCGTTCTCCAAGGCCATGGACAACGCAATCGCAAACAACTAGAAATAATCGGAGTGGTGGGGGTGTCCGAACCCAGATTCACACCACACCAAAAAAAAAGGGGGGCAGGTTAATAGACATGAGAGCAAAACATCAAATAAACGATGGCGGCCAAAAGTAAATCATGCATTTTTATTGCTGCTCCCCAGCTTCCTAATTGTTTTTGTTTTTGTGTATATCTTCATCATGTACACAATCGGAGTTTCTTTCTCTGCGAAT
This sequence comes from Aquiluna sp., assembly GCA_049242305.1. Lineage (GTDB taxonomy): Bacteria > Actinomycetota > Actinomycetes > Actinomycetales > Microbacteriaceae > Aquiluna. The sequence continues at coordinate 28,407 of JBMLPC010000034.1, forward strand.
TGGCGTCCAGCAACGCAGGATTTCACGCCGAACGAAAATCTTCTTGAAATTTATGGGAATTTATTTTTGAACCCTAGATTCCAAGCTGATATCAGAAACTCTCTGATTTTTGCCGCACTCTTCCTTCTACTAACAGTCGTCGGAGGATTCATTTTGGCTGTGATGGTAAACAACATGCTCAGGACGAAAGCATTCTTCCGTGGCGTGTTTTTGTTGCCATATGCTCTGTCATTTATCGTGACCGGTGTGGTTTGGAGGTGGATCTTCAATCCAGAATCTGGAGTAAACCTACTTTTGTACTATGCAGGCGTTTCGCAGGTTTATGAAGAGGTGACTGGCGAAGTTCTAAGACCTGAGTGGCTGACTTCAGCTGAGGTGGTTGGCGACATCAACACATTGTTGGTGCAAGCTTTTCCTCAATTCGAATTTATTCAAATTCAACTCGGTATTCCCCTCGCCCTTATTCCGGTGGTGCTCGCTTCATCTTGGCAGCTACTAGGTTTTGCGATGGCCATGTATTTGGCAGGGCTGGCCGCAATTCCGTCAGAGATTAGGGAAGCCTCTGAAGTCGATGGTGCGTCTGGATTCCGTTACCTTCGCTCGATAGCAATACCTATGCTGGCACCAATTACCGTGACAACTTTGGTCATTCTCACACACGTTGCTTTCAAGATGTTTGACCTGGTTTTTGCAATGAGTGGAAGCGGCATTGGTTTCGCAACTGACATGCCGGGAATTTTTGTCTATGAGTCAATGTATAAAGCCTTGCTCTTCAATCAAGGGGCCGCAGCATCAATAGTCATGCTGATTATTGTTCTGCTAATCGTTGTGCCCTATTTGGTGCGAACCAATAGACAGCGGAATCAGGAGGACTAGTCATGACTGATTTAGCAAAGACAAAAAAAGCTGGTGGTAAGAAGCAAAACCGAAAGGTGAGGGCTTCAAGAATTGCCCAGCTAATAGTTCTAATCCTTCTGTTGCCTATTTTTGTTGCACCTTTCTACGTGATGATCATGGCTTCTCTGAAGACCCCTGAGTTCGCCGATGTCACAACGATGTGGCTTCCACCTAGCCCACTTTCGTTGAACGGGCTGGCCGAAGCGTGGGGCAAATTAGCACCAAACTTTATCAACAGCTTCTTGATGGCCGTGCCTGCGACAATTATTTCCGCGTTACTAGGATCCTTTAATGGCTATCTAATTTCAAAATTTACATTCCGAATGAGCAATCTGATGTTTACGCTCATGTTGGTTGGCATGTTTATCCCATATCAGTCGATTCTTATTCCACTGGTTTCCTTCTTGCAACTAATTGGTTTGTATGGAACTATTCCAGGTCTGATTGTTGTGCACGTCGTGTACGGAATTCCAATCACAACTTTGATTTTCCGAAATTACTACGTGGCTGTCCCCAAGGGCATTGTTGAAGCCGCAACAGTCGATGGAGCCGGAGTGCTTCGAACATACTGGAGCGTAATTCTGCCGGTATCGATCCCAGGCTTTGTAGTAGCTGGAATTTTTCAGTTCACAAACATCTGGAATGACTTCTTGTTTGCTGTTGTGACTATTCCAAGTCCATTTATTCAGCCAGTTACGGTTGCACTAAATAACCTTTCGGGTACCCAGACAGTCAACTGGAATGTCTTGATGGCAGGAGCGCTCATAGCAGCTCTCCCAACAGCCATTGCATACCTCACACTGGGTCGATTCTTTATTCAGGGGCTCACAGCGGGGTCGGTGAAGTAATGAGCGCTACCCAGCCTGAAGTCATCCGGTGCGATGTTGCCGTGATTGGTTCAGGCATGGGCGGTGGAATGACCGCAAGAGCACTGGCAGAGCAGGGTCGTGAAGTATTCATATTCGAAAGAGGACAACGCCTACCTCGAGAAGTAGCTAACTGGGATGTAATGCATGTCTTTGGAAAAAGCAGCTACAAAAATGCCGAAGAATGGTTTGACAAGCGAGGGAAAAGATTTAAGCCTGGAGTCCACTACTACGTGGGCGGAAACACGAAAGTTTACGGCGCCTCATTACCGCGGTTTCGAGAATCGGATTTCAAGTTCTACATGACTGCAGACGGGCCCTCACCGGCTTGGCCATTTAGTTACGCAGATCTCGAACCTTACTATTTGCAGGCTGAGCAGGCCCTTGAGGTTCACGGCAGTCCTATCGCAGATCCAACAGAGCCTTGGCGAAGTGGCCCTTATCCCTATCCTGCAGTTCAACACGAACCGGCAGTTCAAGCTCTTTCAGACTCTTTCGCTAGGCAGAAATTACATCCATACCTGATGCCCATGGGAGTTGATGTAAAGCCGGGCGGAACGTGCATTCTCTGCAGAACCTGCGATGGTTTTCCCTGCAAACTTGGAGCGAAGAGAGATGCTGAAACAAGTGGTGTTGATGTTGCTTTAATGCACGGTGCCAAACTCTTTGAACGGACTTACATCGAAAGATTCGTTCATGATTCATCCGGTCGAACAGTTGTCGCAGCAATCGGGACATTAGCTAGCCAGCCGGTTCGAATTGAAGCCAACAAATTTGTACTCTCAGCCGGTGCCGCCAATTCCGCAGCTATCCTCTTGCGATCAAAGTCTGACAAGCATCCCGCTGGCCTAGCAAATTCAAGTGGGTTGGTTGGAAAAAACTGGATGGTTCATAATGCCACCTTTGTGATTGCCATGAATCCGTTCAAGAGAAATAAAACAAAATTTCAAAAGACCCTTGGTGTTAATGACTGGTACTTGCACGAAAATCCAAGCAAAAGACTCGGTAATGTTCAGATGCTTGGAAAAATCCAAGGTGAAATGATTCGCGGTATTTATCCAATAATTCCAAAGTGGCTTGCCAATTTCATAACTAATCATTCTGTGGATCTCTACCTTGAGTCAGAAGATACGCCAAGTTCAAAAAATCGAATAGAGCTAGACCCCAAAGGCAACATTTGTATTTTCTGGAAGCCAACAAACCTGTCAGCTCACAGAGCGCTGATTAGAAAAACCAGGTTGGCTCTCTGGCGGGCGGGTTTTCCATTTGTTTTTACTAAGACGATGGGGATAGAAACAAATTCCCACATGTGTGGAACGCTCGTTGCCGGTATCAATCCGCAGACTTCAGTTCTGGATAAGTTTTGTAAGGCTCATGACCTAGACAATTTATATGTAGTGGATGCTTCATTCTTCCCCTCTTCTGCCGCCATGAATCCGGCTCTTACCATTGCTGCTCAGGCCTTCCGGGTTGTTGATCGGGGCGGACTATGAGGAGAGCAGTAACGCTGGGAGAGACAATGGCACTCTTTCGCTCAAGTGAGATTGGGAGACTGGAAACTCAGTCCTCTGTGGCGCTAGGTTTTGGCGGTGCCGAGTCCAATGTCGCCATCGGCCTGGCTAGGTTTGGAATCGAAACAACCTGGATTTCCAGGCTCGGGGACGATGCTTTGGGAAATTTGATTCGCGACGGTATTCGTGGCCAAGGCGTGAAATTATTTGTTGAGCGAGATCCAAAGCATTCGACGGGTCTCATGGTTCGTGAAGTTTTGCGGCAAGGCCAGTCAAATGTTTTCTACTACCGCGCAAACTCAGCCGCAAGTCAAATGCAGCCAGAGCTGGTGGAGCGATTTGACTGGTCAGAGGTTGATCTATTCCACAGCTCGGGAATCACATCTGCTATTTCCAGCAGTGCAGCTCAAACGGTCCTCAAGGCTTTTCAGTTGGCTAAGAAGAGTGGCGCAACTTGTTCCCTAGACATCAACTTCAGAAGCAAATTAATTTCCCCAGCTGCGGCAGTTGAAAATCTACATAAACTCTTGGGGTTCCTCGATTACTTGTTTGGGTCAGAGGAAGAGATCTTGCTTTTGTCAAACGCAGGTGAAAATGCTTTCGACGTGGCAAAAAGACTCGCAAAGTCGAATAACTGCACCGTTGTAATCAAAATGGCTGAAAACGGTGCTATTGCAGTGACCGCGTCCGAAATTATTGAGCATGCTGGCAGGAAGGTCTCGCCGGTCGACTCTGTAGGCGCGGGGGACGCTTTTGTTGCTGCCTTCCTGGCATCGGTTTTGCAGGGAGAACCTCTAGTTAGGTGTCTTGAAGTGGCACATGAGTTTGGTGCAATGAGTGTGCTAGCTCCAGGTGACTGGGAGTCTCAGCCGGATCCCAAAGACCTCTTCAGAGATTCGGGGGATGTTTCAAGATGACAACAAGCAAATCTTTGCAGAATGCCTCAAAGACACCGTGGACTAGGGAACGCGCAATCAAACTAGGTCAATGGCTTGTTGATTACGGTTCAAACAATAATTTGCCCATGGCTATCGCTGTCATTCTTGATGGTCAAAGAGTTTTTCAGTTTGCCCTGTCTGGAACATCTGCGGAAAATGACCTTTGGATTGAGAGAAAAAGGCGAACGGTCGAGCTAACAAAACTTAGCTCGCTTGAATATCGTCAAACAATGCTTCGATCCGGCATCAACGATTCTGAGCTACCACTGACAGATGGTGTTATGGCTTTCTGTGGGGGTGGCTATCCATTGTTTGATTCCAGTGGCTATCGCGGGGTTGCGATTGTCTCCGGCCTTCCTCACCTAAAAGACGATGAAGTCGTTTCCAAGGCAGTTGAAATTGCTTCATCCCAAGGAGACGATTCCTAATGACGGCAATTGACAAAATCATTCCAGTAGTTGTCGTAGACAACCCTGATCATGCTGTCGAATTAGCAAGACTTTATAAGTTAAGTGGTATCTCTTCCATAGAAATTACTCTTAGAACCCAGCGAGCAGTGGAATGCATCAAGGCCATCAAGGATGCCAATCTCGGTATGAGACTAGGGGTCGGGACCATTATCAACGCCTCCGAGGCTGCCACCGCATTAGAGCTCGAAGTTGATTTCTTGGTTTCTCCCGCAACCTCTCCTGATCTCTTGAAATTTGCTCAAGATGTTCAAGTGCCCATGTATTTGGGGTTTTCAACTGTTTCAGAGGCTTTGAGATTGGCCGAGGCTGGATTAGGAGTTGGGAAGTTTTTCCCAGCCGAAGCTGCGGGTGGGGCTGCTTTTGTTCAATCACTTGGTTCGGTTCTTCCTAAGTTTCAGGTCTTTCCAACGGGTGGTATTCAACTACCCAATTTGGCTCGTTACCTAAATCTTCCAAACGTTTTGCAAGTTGGTGGAACTTGGCTCGCACCAAAAGATCAAATTGCAAATGGCGAATGGACATCCATCGAGAAAGTAATAAAGGAAACTCAACAGTATCTAGCAAGTTATGAAAGGAAATAAGAAGTGAAAGCGGAATACGATTACGTAATTGTAGGAGCCGGAGCGGCTGGCTGTGTTGTAGCAAATAGATTGAGTGAAGATGCTGAAAACTCCGTTCTTTTGCTGGAAGCTGGTGGAAAAGACTGGAATCCACTGATTCACATGCCAGTCGGATTTACGAAGCTAACCACTCCCGACGTGAACTGGGGATTCTCGACTGCACCGCAACCTCAGATGGACAACCGCGAAATGCATTATCCACAAGGCAGAACATTGGGTGGCAGCACGTCTATCAACGCCATGATCTACATTCGTGGTCACCGCAATGACTACCGGGAATGGGAAAGAAGGGGCAATGCTGGCTGGGGCTATGAGGGAGTTCTTCCGTATTTCAAGAAGTCTGAAAACAATGAACGTCTAAACAACGAATTTCATGGAATTGGCGGTGACATGAATGTCACGCAGCAGGTCCAAACCAACAAACTAACCAAAGCCTTCGTCCGTTCACTACAGGAGCTAGGCATACCGTTCAACCACGACGTCAATGGCGCAGAACAAGACGGCGTGACTTTCTATGACGTAACGATGCGCGATGCGAGAAGAGAGTCCTCCTCAACCGCGTTCCTCAGACCAGCTAGCCAGCGTCCAAATCTTGATGTCTCAACTCGCTCACAAGCAACCAAGTTGATTGTTGAAAATGGCAGGGCGGTGGGTTTGCAGTTCCTCAAGAAGGGGAAGCCTCAAACCGTTCGAGTCCGCAAAGAAGTCATTCTCTCGGGAGGTGCAGTCAACTCCCCAAGGCTCCTTCTGCTTTCAGGAATAGGCCCCGCTGACGAGCTGAGAAGACTTGGCATCGAGGTTGTTCATGATTTGCCTGGCGTTGGAAAAAACTTCCAAGATCACATGGACGTCTATCTAACTGCTGAGACTGCCCCTGTTAGTTACAACATGGAAGATCGACCATTGAGAGCCATGAAGCATGGCATTCAGTACTTGGCCTTCAAAACAGGACCAGTGACAGCCTGTGTTGCTGAAGCTGGTGCATTTGTTAGATCGAGTGACAAGGTGGAAAATCCTGACATTCAAATTCACTGCCTACCTGCATACGTAATTGATCATGGCCGCATGAGGATTAAGGGTCACGGCGTAACGATTAACACCTGTAACCTTCGACCAAAGAGTATCGGTGAGGTAACTTTGCGTAGTGCAGATCCAACCGATCGACCACTTATCAATCCAAACTTCTGTGGCGATTCAGAGGGATACGACTGGAAAATCTCAATTGAGGGTTTCAAGTGGGGAAGAAAAATTCTGCAGGCTGAAGCTTTCAAGCCCTTTATCAAAAAGTCCTACCTACCGGATGATTCGGTACAAAGCGAAGAGCAAATCAGAAAATACATCAAGCAGTGGTCAAAGACTGATTACCACCCAGTCGGCTCCTGCACCATGGGCAATAACGAGATGGCAGTAGTTGACACTGAATTGAAGGTGCGTGGCATCCAAGGACTTCGCGTCATTGATGCATCAATCATGCCGACGCTGATCTCTGGTAACACCCAGGCACCTTCAATCATGATTGGCGAAAAGGGAGCTGCAATCGTTCGAGCAGGAAAGCTGGTGTAAAAGAGGACAAAAACCCCAGCTTTTCTGCTCAAGAGGCAGCGGCGACAACAAGGAAATGCGAGCTTTGTAATACTTGCAGTTTTGGAAAAATTGTAAACACTTACAATTTCGGGGTTTATATACCCCCTAAATCAATCGTTTTCTAAGTGTTATCAAGATGTAACCGCTTACAGTATCAGTCTTGGCGGGTGAAAACTTATTCTTTTGTTGCGCCAAAGCACTTGGCGGGAAGTTGCTTTCGCAACTGATAAATCGAAAGGAAATGACACTATGTCAGTAATGCGTCGTCGTGCTCTTGGTTTTACCGGAGTCGCCATCGCTTCTGCACTGGTTCTGAGCGGCTGTGCTGCGTCAGAGACAGACAGCGGATCTGCTAGTTGTGATGCTGTTACCGAAGTTACCTGGCTAAACACAATCAAGATTGAAATCCAGGAGCAGTTCGTAGCAGCAGTTGATGACTACAACGCAACAAACACCGACTGCGTGAAGATCTCCATCATTGAGTACCCACAGGGCGAGCCATTCTTCTCGGTAGCGACTCCTCTATATGAGGCAGGCAACGCACCAGTAGTAATGACTGTTCTGCAGGAGCTACCTGACATGGCAGACCGCGTAATGGACTGGACTGGAACTGAGCTTGCAGGTTTGGCAGCAGAGGGAACTCTGGACAAGGCAAACATCAATGGCAAGCAGGTTGGTATTCCTGTTACCGCTGAGGCATTCGGTCTTCTATACAACAAGGCAGTTTTGGACGAAGCTGGAGTTGATCCAACTGCAATTAAGACTCGTGATGATCTAGAGGCTGCATTCAAGGCAGTAGAAGCAACTGGCCGCAAGGCAGTTCACTTCTCCGGTCTATGGTGGTCACTAGGTGCTCACTTCACCAACATCTACCACACAACCGCTGCAGCTGACCAGGCTGGTCGTCTTGCAGTGCTAGACGAGCTAACTGGTGGCAGCAAGGACCTACTTGCTGACCCAGCATTCGTCAACTGGCTAGACACCTTCGACCTACTCAAGAAGTACTCAATTGACAGCGCAACCATCGCTGACACTGACTACGACCAGGGTGTTGAGAACCTAGCAACCGGTGAGGTTGGATTCTGGTTCATGGGTAACTGGGCAGAGCCAAACCTTCTGCAGACCACTCCAGATGGATCATTTGGTGTAATGCCAGTACCAACCAGCAACGATGCAGCTTCCTATGGAAACGATGGCATCAGCGTTGGTGTTCCTTTCTACATCATCATTGATGAGGAGCAGTCAACTCCAGAAGAGCGTGATGGCGCTATCGCCTTCATCACCTGGTTGCTAACTACTCCTGAGGGACAGCAGCACTGGTCAGGCCCAATCGAAGAGAACGGAATGAACTTCATTCCTGTCTACGATGGCTTCACCGTGCAGCCAACCACTTACATGTCACAGGACATTGCTAAGTACATTGCAGCTGGAAAGTCCCTAGCTTGGATCAACAGCTACTACCCAACTGGCCTACAGGACGTATACGGTGCTGCTGCGCAGAAGTACTACGACGGTGTTTCTAACCGTGCTACTTTTGCTAAGGAGCTAGCCGCCGCCTGGGCTAAGTAATTGAGCGGATTTACTTCGTAAATCCAATCAACTAGAAGCATCGAGTCGCCTGGGGGCCTTAGCTCCCAGGCGACTTGCTTCAAAGGAGGTTTCATGGCACGAACTACTGCAAAGCGAATTGCGAATGTGAAGAACTTCGCAATCTTTGGACTAATTCCACTGATGATTTTTGCGCTTGTTCTTGTGACACCTTTTATTAGAGGTATTTTCTATACTTTCACCGACTGGAACGGCTTCGAATACGAAGAGTTCGTCGGTTTTGCCAACTACGAAGCTTCTCTTGCAGATGAGACTTTCTGGAAAGCCATCTGGATGACTTTTGGTTATGTTGGCGCATCCTTAGTTTTAGTAAACCTGGTTGGTTTCACTCTGGCGCTGCTGGTAACAATCCCGATGCGCGGAGCCAACATACTTCGCACCGCCTTTTTTGTTCCAAACCTGATAGGTGGAGTGATTCTGGGATTGATCTGGCAGTTCTTGTTTGACCAGGCACTGCCGACAATTTCAGAAAACCTAAGCCTTCCGATCTTCCAAGAGAACTGGCTCTTGACTCCAGAAACAGCTTTCTGGTCACTGGTGATTGTGACTGTCTGGCAGATGTCCGGCTACATGATGATCATCTATGTCACCGGTCTTATGAGCATCGAGAAAGATGTTCTTGAAGCCGCTTTGATTGACGGCTCCACTGGCTGGAGAACACTCACTCAGATCAAGATTCCTTTGATGGCATCAGCTTTCACCATCTCTTTGTTCCTAACACTTCGCAATACCTTCATGGCTTATGACGTGAACCTAGCCCTTACCGGTGGTGGGCCATACCGCTCAACTGAGTTGATCTCCTTGCACGTCTTCAAAGAGGCTTTTGGTTTTGGATTCTTCGGAACCGGTCAAGCTCAGGCGGTATTGATGTTCTTGATTATTGCTGTTGCCGCTATAACCCAGGTGATTATCTCTAAGCGGACGGAGGTGCAGCGATGAAGCGTCAAAGAGCCATTAATCGCGTTTTGTTCGCTATCGGTGCAGTCTTTGCGCTGCTCTACGCATTTCCGTTTTTCATGGTCTTGCTCAACTCCTTCAAGGAAAAAAGAGCTATTAGAAATGATCCGCTCGCGCTTCCTGAAGAGTGGCTGTTTGAGAACTATCTAGAAGCTGCCGAGAAGATGGATTACTGGATCTCGCTGGGTAATTCAATTCTGATTACTGTTTTGTCGGTTAGCGCAATCATTGTCGTATCGTCCATGCTTGCCTACTACCTTGCTAGAACCAAGACCAAGTTCTCAGCGGTTACCTTCCTGATCCTGGTTTCTTCAATGATTGTTCCCTTCCAGGCCTTGATGATTCCGTTCGTTGGTTTGTTCGGATCTCTGGGCATGCTTGCTTCTCAACCAGCACTTGTCTTCTTCTATGTTGGTTTTGGTGTCGCGATGTCGACATTTCTGTATCACGGGTTTATCAAGAACATTCCAACTGAACTTGATGAAGCAGCTTCGATTGATGGGGCATCAGCTTTTGCAACATTCAGGAGAATCATTTTCCCGATGCTAAACCCTGTGACAGCGACAGTTGCCATCATCAATGCACTCTGGATTTGGAATGACTACCTGCTTCCATCACTTGTTTTGACGCAGGAGCAGAGAACACTGCCACTTAGAACATATGTGTTCTATGGCACCTACACCTCTGACTATGGTCTTGCCATGGCGGGTCTGGTGATTTCAATCATCCCGATCATCGCCTTCTACTTCCTGATGCAAAAGCAGATCATCGCTGGTGTATCAGCGGGTGCGGTGAAGTAAAAATAGACAATTTCCCTTTGCCCCTTTTCAGATAAGCTTGGGGAGCACTGGAGACGTCGCATAGCCCGGTCGAGTGCG
>JBMLPC010000035.1:0-4373 GCA_049242305.1 Aquiluna sp.
TGGACTGCAACTGCGGAAAAGATTCATGTAACTGCGGCAAGCACTAGTTACAAAAGAAGACCGGGTGAGAAATCACCCGGTTTTGCTTTAACCGCTGAGGTTCGCCCCACACTGATAGAAGCGATAAACCAAATTGTCCATGGCATTTCTCTGCCGAAGCGTGGCTTTCTCGCTGAGGTTATAGACAGTAAAGATAAGTTCTGTGCCATCTCTTGCTTTCAAAAAGCCGGCCAGCGAATAGCCAGAAGAGATATAGCCAGTCTTCGCTGCCACCAATCCCCTGGCCTGCGCAAGATTGCCAGTTGCAAAACGAGTTCGCAGCGATCCCCGCTCGCCTGATACTGGCATTCCTGCCTCGATTACTTCGTAGTCGCCGGTTCCCTGATTGACCAAGGCCAGAACGTCATTCACCAAAGCCACCGGCACCGCATTGTCTCGCGACAAACCTGAAGCATCGATAATTTTCAGCTTCGAAACATCCAGACCACGACCAGCCAGCACTCGCTTGAACAAGGGATTGAGCGATTGCATGCTGCCATCAAGCCCAAGCTTGAGAGAGGAAAGACGGCCTAGGGCCTCAGCCAGAGAGTTGTCGGACACCCTGAGCATGTTGGTGACCCACTCGCTCATCGGTCGAGATTGAACGGAAGCGATTGAGTTGGCATTGGCGGGAACTTTACCCTCGCTCGCCACCAATCCCACCGCAATTCCTCGCTTGTTGAGGGATTCAATAAACAGCTGCCCGGCTTGCGTTACGGGTTTATCAGTTCTTCTGGCAAGCCAAACCATATTATTTCTGCTGGATGTTAGTCGAGCGGCATCAATCTGCAAAGCAGAGACTGGAGCCATATAGCCATCGGATAACCCTCGCCTGCTCCAGGTTGAGTGCCATTCATCATTGGAACCAAACAAGGAGCTGTCAACAAATACCTCAGTTACGACGTTGCCGGTTCGCTGACTCCAATCAAATATTTGCTTTGTCAACGTGTCCAATTTGGGTGCCTTGGCGTAATAAGAAGTTACGTTTCCCGGCATCCGGGAAAGCGTGACGTCGCCCGCTCCCACCAAATAAATTCTTCCCGGATTGGAAGGGTCTGAATAAACATTGGTTGTCACCTGGTGATTCGGTCCCAAAACATCCAATGCCACCGCTGCCGTTAGAACCTTCATCACCGAAGCGGATCTTTCAGCAGCTGTTTCATTTCTTGCAAAGAGGGTCTGGCCAGTTGCGGCGTTCAAGACCTCAACGTGCAGCTGAGCGATGTGGCTTGAGGAAAGTTGTTTGGTCGGCTGACAACTGGTGGCATGAGCTGCCGTTGGGAAGGCTGTTGCGACCAGCAGGGCGGAAGTGAGAAAAATAGCTTTGGATTTCAAAAACATCGTCCTGCCATCCTAAATTGGAAGCCTGAAAACACCGCTTTCTAGGCGGTGATTTGAGGTAACCTAAGGGAAATTACTGCTCTCAAGGCAGTTTCTCTTGGTAAAGGACCCTCATGGACAGCGCGCTTTTATTAGCCTTCGCTGTCACTTTGGGAGCTGGTCTTGCCACCGGAATTGGCTCTACCATCGCCTTTTTTGCCAAGACCACCAACAAGGGCTTCTTCGCTCTTTCAATGGGATTCTCCGCCGGTGTGATGATCTATCTGAGCTTTGTGGAGATTCTTCCAAAGGCCACTGGCTACATCTCTGAGTACTTCACAGAGGTTCAAGCCGCTGCCCTAGCAGCGGCTGCCCTGGTCGGAGGATTGGTGCTGATGGCGCTGATTGATGCGGTGGTCCCGTCAGGTGCCAATCCTCACGAAAACACCCAGGTTGAGCTGATGAACGAATCATCAGCTGCTGAAGTTGAAAAACAAAACAAGGCGCTGTTGCGAATGGGTCTTTTTGTTGCACTGGCAATTGCCATTCACAACTTCCCAGAAGGTCTTGCCACATTCCTTTTGGTCCTTGATGACCCAGAAATTGGAATTGCGCTAGCGGTTGCCGTTGCAATGCACAACATTCCAGAAGGAATCGCAGTTTCTGTTCCTGTTTACTACGCAACCAAGAGCAAGCTGAAGGCCTTCAGGCTTAGTTTCCTTTCGGGACTTGCAGAACCAGCAGGCGCATTAATTGGTTACTTGATTCTTGCTCAGTTCCTAAATCACCTTGTACTTGGAGTGATTTTTGCGATGGTTGCTGGGGTGATGATTTTCCTAGCAATCGATACCTTGCTTCCAACCGCTAGAAACTCAGCTCGTGGGCATCTAACCGTCTATGGTGTAATCGCAGGTATGGCGGTAATGGCTGCAAGTCTTATTCTTCTTAGGATATGAAAAAGCCCCGCTAAAACTAGCGGGGCTATCTCATGAAGTTTTAGTTACTTCAGGGTCACCTTGCCACCAGCGGCCTCAATCTTGGCCTTGGCGTCGTTAGCAACGTCCTTCTTTGCACCCTCTAGCAGGGTTGAAGGAGCACCATCAACGAGAGCCTTTGCTTCACCTAGTCCTAGACCGGTTACAGCGCGAACTTCCTTGATGACCTGGATCTTCTGGTCACCTGCGGACTCCAAAACGATGTCGAAGGTGTCCTTCTCTTCTGCAGCTTCTGCAGCGGCTCCGCCGCCTGCAGCTACTGCAACTGCAGCAACTGGTGCTGCGGCTGTTACATCAAACTCTTCCTCGAACTTCTTTACGAAGTCAGAAAGCTCAATCAGGGTCAGCTCCTTGAATGCATCAATTAGCTGGTCGGCAGTCATCTTTGCCATTTTGTTCTCCTATTTGTATTTACGTCTTTATTAGTTGGACTCTTGCTTTTGACGCAGCGCGTCGACAACGCGAACTGCCTTGGAAGGTAGTGCGTTGAAGGTGTAGGCAGCCTTGAATAGCGAAGCCTTGATGGCACCAGCGGTCTTCGCCAGTAGCACCTCACGGGTTTCGAGATCTGCGAGCTTCTTTACATCCGCATCGGTAATTGCAGCGCCGTCCATGTAGCCGGCCTTCATTACTAGTAGCGGTTGTGCCTTTGCGAAATCCTTCAGAGCCTTGGCCGCGTTGACGATGTCGCCGTGCACGAATGTCACAGCGGTTGGACCGCTCAGTGAGTCATCGAGCCCTGCAACGCCAGCTTCTTTAGCGGCAATTTTCAAAAGGGTGTTTTTTGCAACGACATAAGTTGCGTCATTAGCCATTGAGCGACGAAGGCTCTTCAGCTCCGTCACGGTGAGTCCGCGGTATTCAGTCAGATAGATTGCGTTTGAGCCAGCAAATAGCTGCTTGAGCTCGGCAACCGTCTCTTTCTTCTCTGCCATGGCACTCCTTTTATTGATGCCGGCTAGGAGAAACAAAAATGCCCCAGCGCAAGTAGGCACTGGAGCAAAAGGCTCTAATACTCACCTGCGCGGGCCATCACTTGCGTGATCCTTAGTAGTTCGCAGCAAAACCAAGAAGTTTCTTGGATTTACCTTGACCTAAACCGGCGGTCTTTGGCTCCCTGTAGCTTATTTGGTCGCTTACCATCTCGCAAGCCCGACTTTGGCTTGCCGCCTCGCTTGGCAGGGCCATCGAAACGGCTGTCGCCGAAGTCCAATTGGTCCAAAACAGGCGGTGGTGCGATTGGACCAGCTAGCTGAGCTAGCAGCGGGTCATCGCCCACTACCTCAGAGTAAATAGCCTTGCGCTCACTGCGCTCCAAGATGCCTTCGATCTTTCTGGTCTTGCCAGATGGAACAATCGAAACCACGATGCCCTTGCGACCAGCTCTGCCAGTTCGGCCAGCGCGGTGAAGGTAGGTCTTGTAGTCCTCTGGCAGATCAACCTGGATTACCAACTTCACATCGTCAACGTGAATACCGCGAGCGGCGACATCTGTTGCAATCAAGACTCTGGTGAACCCCTCGCTGAAGCGAGCTAGGTTTCTGGTTCGCTGAGACTGGTTTAGATCTCCGTGCAGACGAGCTGTTGGAATACCGGCATCGTTTAGGCTCTGAGCTAGTGCCTCTGCGGTCTGCTTGGTTCTAACGAAAACAATTGACTTGCCTGAACCTTGAACGAGGCGGTGGAAGACTCTGGAGCGGTAGCGAGGCTCTGTTATGAGAACTCGGTGCTCAATGTCTAGGTTTTGCTCGGTCTCCCCTGGCACCTCATAAACAAATGGGTCGGTTAGGAACTTCTTCACCAGTGAGGCAACCTGCTTGTCCAGGGTTGCTGAGAACAGAAGCTTCTGAGACTCACCGGTGGCGGTGAGGATTCTGGTTACCGGCTCAATAAAACCGAGCTCGGCCATGTGATCGGCTTCGTCAATGACAACTCTTTCAACCTCTGAAAGATCAACTACACCCTGCTCCATCAGGTCTTCTAGTCGACCAGGAGTTGCGATAGCAATATCTACACCGC
>JBMLPC010000036.1:0-21582 GCA_049242305.1 Aquiluna sp.
TGAGAATGGCAGCGGGGACATTGAATAAAACCAAGCCCCAATTCACAAGCTGATTCAGGCCCTCATCCAAAAGAGTTGGAAACACGCCAAGCTGCGCTAGATAGTGGCCAGCGATTGCGAGCGCAATCAGAAAAGAAAAAATGCTTGCGATGCGGTATTGAATCGCAAGCCTGCCAGCGCTTTGACCGCCGTAGGCATACTCCCCCAATGGAGCTCCCAGCACAATGGCCAATTGGAATAGGGCGAGGGCAATAAACGAAAAGACCAGATAACCGGGCGCAAACTGATCAAGCATGATAAGTCATTCTTTGCTGGGGTGCCTGGACTCGAACCAAGAACAAAGGAACCAGAAACCTTCGTGTTGCCAATTACACCACACCCCAATGGGACGCTAAGTCGCTCGGATTATCTTAGTGTGCCTTGGAAAAGGCTTCTAATCTGGCCAGCGACCGCTCTTTACCTAGTATTTCGAGGCACTCAAATAATGGCGGGGTAACTCTTCGACCCGATACCGCAACACGAACAACCGCGAAAGCGTCTCTTGGCTTGAGACCAGCTTTCTCAATAAGCGCCTCACTCAAGGCGGTTTGTATGTTGGCGGTGGCAAAATCCGAAACACCGTCCAATGCCTGTGCTGCTAGCGAGGCAATCTTTCCGGATTCGGAAGGCAATTGCGCTAGTGCCTCGGGTTCAAAACTCAGATCTTCTGTGAACAAAAAGGCAAGCATGCCACTGGCTTCACTTAGAACGGTAATGCGTTCCTTTACTAGCGGTAGCGCTTTAGCAAAATCTGCCAGCTGCTCAGTGCTCGGCTGCGCTGGCAGCACTCCAGCAGAGATTAGATATGGCAATACTCGTTCCTGAAAATCATCATCGGATAGTAGTCGGATGTGAGATGCGTTGATTGCATCCGCCTTTTTCTGATCAAATCTGGCCGGGTTGGGATTCACACTGGCTACATCAAATGTCTTACACATTTCATCGAGAGTAAAGATGTCTCGATCAGATGAGATTGACCAACCCAGTAGCGCTAGATAATTCAGCAGCCCTTCACGGATAAAGCCACGATCGCGGTGCAAAAACAGGTTGCTCTCGGGGTTGCGCTTGGAAAGCTTCTTATTTCCCTCTCCCATCACGAAAGGCAGGTGACCAAAGCGCGGCACAAACTCAGCAATGCCTGCCTCGTAAAGTGCGTTGTAGAGAGCAATCTGTCGAGGAGTAGAAGAGAGTAGGTCCTCACCTCTTAGAACGTGAGTAACACCCATTAGTGCATCATCGACCGGGTTCACCAACGTGTAGAGCGGCTCACCGCCTGGTCTCACTACTACGAAGTCTGGGAATGAGCCAGCTGGGAATGTGATTTCCCCACGTACGAGATCCACAAATTTGATTTCCTCATCGGGAACTCTCAGTCGGAGTGCTGGCTGTCTTCCCTCCGAGAGATAGCGCTGCCTATCGGCTTCCGTTAGTTCTCGCTCAGAGTTGTCGTAACCGAGTTGGACCGCTCGGCCGTTGGCTTTGTTTCGCTCTTCAATCTCTTCTGCAGTTAGGAAGCTCTCGTAAAGGTGACCCGAAGCAATCAGCTTTTCGACAACCTCTTTATAGATGTGTCCGCGCTGGGATTGACGATAGGGCTCGTTTGGGCCTCCGACATCAATGCCCTCGTCCCAATCAAGTCCGAGCCAGCGAAGCGCTTCAACAATCTGCTGATAGCTCTCTTCGCTGTCGCGTGACGAGTCGGTGTCCTCGATGCGAAATACAAACTTGCCACCCTGACTGCGGGCGTATGCCCAGTTGAACAGGGCTGTTCTGACTAGTCCAACGTGAGGAGTACCAGTGGGTGATGGGCAAAAACGAACGACAATGTCGCTGCCCTGAGCAGAGGTAATTGGAGCGGTTAGCTGAGTCATTTTGTAGCTAAAGCTTATGCCACCGGGTTAGATAGCGTCCCGATGCCTTCTATCTCACACTCGACCAAATCTCCACTCTTGATTCCAGAGATACCGGCAGGTGATCCGGTGAGGATTACGTCTCCCGGGAAAAGGGTAAGGTTCTGGGAAACGTAAGCAATCAGCGCCTCTGGACTAGCAATCATGTGCTGAGTATTGCCCTCTTGCCGGACCTCACCATTCACGCGGGAAATTAGCTTTTTATTAGCTGGTTGAAAATCCGTTTCAATCCAAGGTCCGAGGGGTCCAAAAGTGTCAAAGCCTTTGCTTCTCGCCCACTGCAGATCTGAGAACTGTATATCTCTTGCTGTCACGTCATTTGCAATTGTGTAACCGAGAATGTGAGACCTTGCTTCAGTTTCAGAAATGTTCTTGGCTTTCTTGCCTACAACCAGGGCTAGCTCTACTTCCAGCTCAGCCTTTTGGGTTTGTGGTGGGATAACAATCTTTTCGCCAGTGGCAATCAACGAGCTTGGCGGCTTGAAAAACACAAGTGGTTCATCTTGAGTGCTCTGGCCAATTTCAGCGGCATGGTCTTTGAAATTTAGACCGATGCAAATAATTTTGCTGGGCTCCACAGGCGTGAGCAAAGTAACTTCTGAAAGCGAATAGGACTGGCCAGTTTTTTCCACCGAGTCAAAAAATGAGCCCGCTAATTGATGAACCCGGTCCGATTCCACAAGACCGTTGTGGATATGGCCGTCTATAGAAAAGCGAGCGAGGCGCATCCGCTTAGTCTGCCAGCTTTACTAGCCAGCCGTGCTTGTCTGGCAGATTTCCGTACTGAATTGAGGTCAGCTCTTCACGAATTGACACCGTTAGGCTGCCGGGTTCTCCCCCACCAATCTCAATCTCCTCTTTTTTGGACTTAAGTTGACCAACTGGTGTGACAACAGCTGCGGTGCCACAAGCAAAGACCTCTACCAAGTCACCAGATTTGGCTGCGCTTCGCAACTCTTCAAGAGAGAACTTCCTCTCCTCGACTTTATGTCCGCGATCCTTCAGAAGAGTTATGACGGAGTCTCTTGTAATGCCGTGCAGGATAGTTCCGTCCAGTGCAGGAGTGACGACTGATCCATCTTTGAAAACAAAGAATAGATTCATGCCACCAAGTTCTTCGATGTAGGTGGCAGTCTCTGCATCCAAGAAGACAACCTGGGAACAACCGTGTTCATAGCCTTCATTTTGAGCAAGCAAGCTAGCCGCATAGTTGCCACCAGTTTTTGCCTCGCCAGTGCCGTGCTTGCCGGCTCTTGCTGAATCCAGAGCAATCCAAATTGAAACTGGTTTGATTCCGCCGGTGAAATAAGGTCCCACCGGAGATGCGATTACGCGATACTCGGCGCGATGAGCTGCTCTAACTCCCAAGAAGTTTTCCGCAGCGATTTCAAAGGGACGGAAATAGAGCGTCTTTTCGCCATCCTGCGAAGGAACCCATGCGCCATCGACGGCGATTAGCTGCCTGAGTGATTCAACAAAGGTTTGGACTGGAAGCTCTGGTAGCGCCATGCGATGTGCAGATTTTTGCAGGCGCCTAGCATTCATTTCTGGTCGGAAAGTCCAGATCGAACCATCTTTGTGGCGATAGGCCTTGATGCCCTCGAAGATTTCTTGCCCATAGTGAAGAACTGCTGCTGATGGATCCATCAGGATTGGACCGTATGGGATTACTTGGTGTGAATGCCAGCCTTTGTCCTTTTCCCAAACCACAACTACCTGATGATCGGTGAAGTGAGTTCCGAAAGTCGGATTGGCGATGATCTTCTCGCGCTCGGCATCCGGAGTTGGATTTGGGTTTCTGGTTACTTTGAATTCCATGGCTAAATTCTCTCCAAAATTTCCCTAGCGATTACATCCGTTGATCCGCTGTGTCCACTGGCCAGATAATCAGCCACTGCGGCCTCAATCTTGGCGGCGGCTTCTTGGTAACCAAGGTGGGAGGCAAGCAAACTAGCGCTCAAGATAGCTGCAGTTGGGTTGGCTAAGTTTTTGCCAGCAATATCTGGGGCAGAACCGTGAACCGGTTCGAACATAGATGGAAATAGACCGGTTGGATTGAGGTTGGCAGATGCAGACAACCCAATTCCACCTGAAACAGCGGCAGCAAGATCTGTGATGATGTCTCCAAAAAGATTGTCAGTAACAATCACATCAAACCGCTCCGGCGAATTGACCATATGAATAGTTGCGGCGTCGATGTGCATATAGTCATGCTTCACGGCAGGATACTTTGCTGCTGTCTCATCTAGGATGCGCGTCCATAGCTTGCCCGCGTGAACTAGGACATTCGTCTTGTGCACAAGCGTCAGCTGCTTTCGGCTTCGCTTGTTGGCAAGTTCGAATGCGTATTCAACAACTCTTCGAACACCTTGAGCAGTGTTCACGGAAATCTCATTGGCAAGTTCTTGCTCTGTCCCAACCCGAACGGCACCACCGTTTCCGACGTAGAGACCTTCGGTCCCCTCGCGAACGACCACAAAGTCAATTTCGGGCTGGCCTGCCAAAACTGTTTTTACGCCTTTGTAGAGCTTGCTGGGACGCAGGTTTACAAAGTGGTCAAATGCAAAACGTATTTTCAGAAGCAACCCGCGCTCCAGGATTCCCGGTGCGACTCGTGGATCACCCACTGCGCCAAGCAAAATGGCCTGGTGCGTCTTGAGCTTTGCCATATCCTCATCGGTCAGGATTTCGCCAGATTTCAAATAGCGATTGGCACCCAGGTCATACTCAGTTGTTGAAACTTCGACCCCGGCCAGGGCTTTCTTCAAAGCAGCTAACGCAGGGGCAACTACCTCTGGACCAATTCCGTCGCCCGGAATTACTGCCAAATCAAGTTTCTTCAACTTTGCCCCTAGGGATTTATGGGCTTAACCCTATTAGCTTTTCTGAGGCCTGGCGACTGCCAAGAGGCTACGCGTAGAATTGGAGCATGGCTAAAGAAGTTTCGATTGACCAACTACACGACTCCCTTGCGGATGGTGCTTTCCTCATAGATGTTAGAGAGGTAGCCGAGTATCAGTCCGGTCACGTGCCTGGAGCAATTCACATTCCCCTGGGTGCGCTACACGAGAATCTGAATGAGATTCCCAAGGACCAACAGGTATGGATTATTTGTCAGAGCGGTGGTCGCTCGATGAAAGCAGCCAATGCGCTGGAAGATTTGGGTTACACGGCTGTCTCGGTTGCAGGTGGGACAGGTGCGTGGATTGAATCAGGCAGAGAAACTGCCTGAGCGCTCTAACTTTCGGATAAAGAAATAAATTTCATCAAATCAGCTTCAATTGCTTCGCGGAGCTGATCCACAAGGGCCGCATCAATCGGTGAGTCGATTGTTATAACACTCAATGCTTTGCCACCTTTTTGTTGTCGGGCAATTGTCATCGCAGCAATATTGATGCCTGCCTTCGCAAAAGCTGATCCATAAATAGCAACAATTCCTGGGCGATCCTGATACACCATAACCACTAGATTTTCAGCGAGGGCTAGCTCAACCTCGTATCCATTTATTGAAACAATTTTTTGATGATGTTTAGGTCCAATTACAGTTCCACCTACTGAGACAGAAGTGCCGTCATTGAGAATTGCCTTGAGTGTTGTTACGTTGCGATACTCATCACTCTTACTGTCTTGAGTCAGTCGCACCTCAATTCCACGCTGTTCTGCAAGCAAGGGAGCATTTACATAAGAAACTTGCTCACTGACCATAGATTGGAACAAACCTTTTAGGGCAGCTAACTTAAGAACAGTCACGTCATGGGCTGCTATCTCACCTCGCGCCTCAAATTCAATAGCCACGATGGAAGTGTGCGCTAGCCCAGCAACGAGCTGACCGAGTTTCTCGGCAAGTGGAATACCTGGCCTCACAGATGGATCGATGGCGCCGCCGGCTACATTCACTGCATCAGGAACCAAATCTCCCGCCAATGCCAGACGCACCGACTTTGCAACTGAAATCCCTGCTTTTTCTTGCGCTTCGTCAGTTGAGGCACCTAGGTGCGGAGTAAGAACGATGTTGGGGGCACTTAGCAGTGGAGAGTCTTTTGGTGGTTCGTTGACGAAAACATCCAAACCTGCTCCAGCAATTGCTCCACTCGTGAGTGCATCGACCAGGTCTTGTTCATGGATGATTCCACCACGAGAGCAGTTCACAATTCTCAAGGAGGGTTTAGCCAGTGCAAATTCCTTCTTACCAATTAGTCCAGTAGTTTCTGGTGTCTTTGGAATGTGGATAGTAATAAAGTCGCTTTGTCTCATCAGCTCATCCAAGCTGACTAACTCGACGCCTATTTGCTCAGCGCGCACTGGGCTTATGAAAGGGTCATAACCAATCAATCGGCATTCAAAACCAGCCAAGCGTTGTGCTACCAATGATCCGATTCTGCCCAAGCCCACAATGCCTATGGTTTTGTCGTAGAGCTCAACTCCACTGAATTGACTTCTCTTCCATTCCCCAGCTGCGGTTGACTCATGGGCGCCTGGAATCTGTCGGGAGAGGGCTAAAAGGTGTCCGATTGCCAACTCAGCCGCTGAAATAACATTGGAGGTTGGGGCATTTACCACCATCACACCGGCTTCGGTTGCAGCCGCTAGATCAACATTGTCTAAACCGACACCAGCTCTGGCAATGACCTTGAGGTTAGGAGCCGCTTGAATGGCTTCAGCATCCATCTTCGTCGCAGAGCGTATGAGAATTGCGCTGGCGTCGGCCAAAGCAGAAACTAGAGCCTTTCGGTCTGTCCCATCAATTTGCCTAACGTCAAACTCATGCCCAAGCGCGCTCAGGGTGGCTTTGGACAACTCTTCGGCAATCAGGACAATTGGCTTAGCCAAAACAGACCTTTCTTGTCAGTGGATTTAGTGGCAGTCTAGCGAGCCGCTGAACCCTCTTTGTAGTCATCGCTGTTCTTAATCCAGCTGAAGAGCTTTCTTAGCTCGCGGCCGGTTGCCTCAATTGGGTGAGCTTCACCCTTAGCGCGCAATGCCAGGAACTCAGGGGCTCCAGCATCCTGATCAGCAATGAATCTCTTGGCGAACTCCCCTGACTGAATGTCTGCCAGCACGGCCTTCATGTTTTCCTTGACTCGAGGGTCGATCACACGAGGACCGGAGACATAGTCACCGTATTCAGCGGTGTCAGAAACACTCCAACGCTGCTTGGCAATGCCACCCTCATACATCAAGTCAACAATCAATTTGAGCTCGTGCAAAACCTCGAAGTAAGCGATTTCTGGCTGGTAGCCAGCCTCGGTCAGCACTTCAAAGCCGTACATAACCAGCTGTGATGCACCACCACACAAAACCGCTTGCTCACCAAATAGATCAGTCTCGGTTTCTTCAGTGAATGTGGTTTTGATTGTGCCGGCTCTGGTGCCACCAATTCCCTTTGAATAGGAAAGGCCAAGCTCGAAGGCATTACCTGAGGCATCCTGCTCAACCGCAATTAGGTTAGGCACACCGCGTCCTGCTTCGAACTCACGACGAACGATGTGGCCCGGTCCCTTTGGAGCAACCAGCATGACATTTACATTGCTTGGAGGCTTGATGAAACCAAAACGAATAGCGAAGCCGTGACCGAATACCAAAGTTGCACCTGGCTTGAGGTTTGGCTCAATCTCGTTTTTGTAGAGGTCGCGCTGCTTGGGATCTGGCACCAGAACAACAACTACATCGGCCCACTTAACAGCTTCAGCCGGAGCCAAGACCTTCAGTCCCTTCTCCTCAGCTTTAGCAGTGGATTTGGATCCAGGCTGAAGTCCAACCACGACATCAACTCCAGAGTCCTTTAGGTTCAGGGCGTGCGCGTGGCCTTGCGAGCCAAAGCCGAGAACCGCAACCTTCTTACCTTGGATGATTGATAGGTCGGCATCCTTGTCATAAAAAATTTCAGCCACTTTATTTCTTTCTGTTAGTTGTTTACTTGAGTACTTTTTCGGTCATTGATTTAGAACCGCGGGAGATAGCAATGGCACCAGATTGCACTAGTTCCTTGATTCCAAATGGCTCCAAAACCTTGATAAATGCTTTGCACTTAGCGCTGTCGCCTGTGACTTCAATCACGACCGCATCGCTAACCACGTCAACTACCCTGGCTCTAAACAGGGTGACTGCCTCTAATACCTGAGATCTGGTGGAAGCATCGGTCTTTACCTTGACCAGCATATGATCTCTAGCGACCGACAGGTCCGGCTCCAGCTCAACAATCTTCAGAACATTCACAAGCTTGTTGAGCTGCTTGGTTACCTGTTCCAGCGGTTGGCCATCCAAGTTGACAACAACGGTGATGCGAGAGACGCCATCAACTTCCGTGGTTCCCACGGCTAGAGATTCAATGTTGAAACCACGGCGGGCGAATAGGGCTGCAACGCGAGTGAGGATACCTGGCTTGTCTTCAACAAGCAGAGAAAGAACATGTTGGCTCATCTTTACTCCTCCCCATCCCAAATCGGAGCGGCATCGCGAGCGTATTGAACGGCATCGTTCGATACTCCAGCTGGAACCATCGGCCAAACCATTGCATCTTTTCCAACTATGAAGTCGATAACAACCGGGCGGTCATTGGTTTCAATTGCCAACTTAATTGCCTTATCAACGTCCTCTTCTTTTTCCACGCGGATTGCCAAGCAGCCATAGGCCTCAGCCAGCTTCACAAAGTCAGGCACCATAATCGAATCGGTGCCGGTGTGTAGGTCCGTGTTGGAGTAGCGGGAGTTATAGAAGAGTGTCTGCCACTGACGAACCATACCTAGAGATGAGTTGTTGATGATGGCAACTTTGATTGGGATCTGGTTGATGGTGCAGGTCGCCAGCTCTTGATTGGTCATCTGGAAACAGCCGTCGCCATCGATTGCCCAAACCAGTTTTTCTGGCATCGCCACCTTGGCACCCATGGCAGCAGGAACCGCGTAACCCATTGTTCCCGCACCACCCGAGTTGAGCCAGGTGTTTGGGTTTTCATACTGAATAAACTGTGCAGACCACATCTGGTGCTGTCCAACACCCGCAGCATAAATAGCGTCTGGTCCAGAGATTTGACCAATTCGCTCAATCACATACTGCGGAGCAATCTTTCCATCGTCTAGATCGGTATAGCCAAGTGGGTAGCGCTCTTTCAGTCCATCGAGATACTTCCACCACTCGCCTATGTCGTAATTAGATCCCTTTAGCTGCTTCTTGAGCTCTTCGGTCAACAAAGCAATAACAATCTTGGCGTCACCCACGATTGGAACATCTGCGTGGCGAATCTTCCCAATTTCGGCTGGGTCAATATCTACGTGAATGACTTTCGCTCCACGAGCAAAGGTCTTTACGTCTCCAGTGACTCGGTCATCAAAGCGAGCGCCGAGCGTAATAAGAAGGTCTGCTTTTTGTAGCCCGGTAACTGCCGGAACGGTTCCGTGCATACCAGGCATACCCAGGTGCTGAGGGTGAGAATCTGGGAAAGCGCCGCGTGCCATCAGAGTCGTGGTTACTGGAGCCTTAATCAAATTAGCCAGCTCCAACAATTCTTTGTTTGCGCCTGCCCTAATTACACCGCCACCAACATAAAGAATCGGTTTCTTAGATTGCAGAATCAGTTCCGCCGCGGCTTGAATCTGCTTCCCGTGCGGATCATTCACTGGCTTATAACCAGGAGTCAGATCTTGCTCGGGTGGCCAGGAAAATTCAAACTTGGCATTCTGTGCGTCCTTTGCAACATCCACCAGCACCGGACCTGGACGACCAGTGGTTGCAATTTGATAAGCCGAATACATGACCGCTGGGATGTCAGCGGGGTTGGTGACGAGGAAGCTGTGTTTGGTGATTGGCATTGTGATTCCAACAATGTCGGCTTCCTGGAATGCATCCGTACCGATTGCATAAGAGTTGACCTGACCTGTGATAGCCAGCAGAGGTACGGAGTCCATTTGAGCATCAGCAATGGCGGTTACTAGGTTTGTCGCACCGGGACCCGAGGTAGCGATGCAAACACCGAGCTTGCCGCTGGCTGCCGCATATCCTTCGGCCGCATGTCCAGCACCCTGCTCGTGACGAACCAGGATGTGACGAATCTTCTTGGAATCCATCAGTGGGTCATAGGTTGGCAGAATGGCTCCGCCGGGCAAACCAAACACGGTGTCAACCCCAAGCATTTCGAGTGAACGAATGATTGCCTGAGCACCGGTTAGTGTCTCGCTCATTAGATCTCCAATTAAAAGTCGATTAGCCGCAGTAGGCGCCCTCGGAGGCCGAGCGCACCAACTTGGTGAATTTAGCTAGAACACCGCGTGTGTAACGCGGGGGCAGTGGCTGCCACAGCTGCTTCCTCGCAGCCAGCTCTGCATCGTCGACCAGTAAGTCAAGCGATCGAGCTGCAACATCGACTCGAATCAAGTCTCCATCTCTGACCAGACCAATTGGTCCACCAACTGTTGCTTCTGGGGAGATGTGGCCGATGCAAAGGCCGGTTGTGCCGCCTGAGAATCTGCCGTCCGTCAATAGTAGAACATCTTTGCCCAGGCCCGCACCTTTAATTGCGCCAGTTATGGCAAGCATCTCTCGCATACCAGGTCCGCCCTTGGGGCCTTCATAGCGAATGACCACTACGTCGCCAGCCTTGATTTCACCCTTGGTCAGGGCCTCCATCGCCGCTGCTTCTCGCTCGAAGACCCTTGCTGGCCCCTCAAACTTCTCCAAATCAAAACCTGCTGTCTTCACAACGGCGCCTTCAGGAGCTAGTGATCCATGCAAAACAGAGATACCACCGGTTTTGTGAATTGGATCATTCATCGCACGGATGATTTTTCCATCTGGGTCAGGAGGATTAATTTCACTCAGGTTTTCAGCCATGGTCTTACCGGTTACGGTCATGGTGTCACCATGTAGAAGTCCTGCATCAAGTAGCGCCTTCATAACAACGGGAACGCCACCAACCTTGTCAACGTCATTCATAACAAAATCGCCGAAGGGCTTTAGGTTTCCAAGGTGTGGAACTTTATCTGCGATGCGGTTGAAGTCTTCTAGCTGCAGATCTACTTCTGCTTCACGAGCAATTGCTAGCAGGTGCAAAACTGCATTGGTCGATCCGCCAAAAGCCATCAGCACAGCAATGGCGTTTTCAAAAGCTTTCTTTGTCAGGATTTGACGCGCAGTAATTCCCTTGGCAATCAGATTCACCACTGCTTCACCGGAACGCTCTGCCCAAGTGTCGCGTCTGCGATCAGCAGAAGGTGGCGCAGCAGAGCCTGGCAAACTCAGTCCAAGAGCTTCTCCGATGGAGGCCATTGTGTTAGCGGTGTACATACCGCCACATGCACCTTCACCAGGACAGATTGCTCGTTCAATTCGATCGAGGTCTTCCTCGCTCATCTTGCCTGCCTTGCAAGCACCAACCGCTTCAAATGCGTCGATGATGGTGACTTGCTTCTCAGTTCCATCAGTTAGCTTCACCCAACCAGGAGCAATGGATCCTGCATATAAAAAGACTGCAGCGACATCTAATCGAGCCGCGGCCATCATCATTCCTGGCAAGGACTTGTCACAGCCTGCCAGCAATACCGCGCCGTCGAGCCGCTCAGCCTCCATAACAGTTTCAACTGAATCGGCAATTACTTCTCTGGACACCAAGGAAAAGTGCATGCCCTCGTGCCCCATAGAAATTCCATCGGACATGGATATTGTTCCGAACTGCATTCCAAAGCCACCAGCTGCGGTGACGCCCTTCTTGGAAGCAACTGCTAGTCGATCCAAAGAAAGATTGCAAGGTGTGACCTCATTCCAAGAAGAGGCAATACCAATCTGTGGTTTGACCCAGTCGTCATCACCCATGCCTACTGCGCGAAGCATTCCACGCGCAGGCGCGCGCTCAATTCCATCAGTTACAACGTGGCTGCGGGGCTTCATAGAGCTGGACATGGGGTCAATCATAGTTTCATTAGCTAGTAGCCTGAGAGGGTGGATATTCAAGACACCACCAAGGTCCCCACTGGTCTCAGCCTCTATACGATGGCGGCCCAGCGAGCTGCTCGTGAGGTGATCTACAGCTACTCGACCTCGTTTGGTCTCGCCACCAGGCTTCTTGGAAAGAATTTTCAGGGGCATGTTGAGAACATCTATGCCCTGGTTCGGGTGGCGGATGAAATTGTGGATGGCTCAGCGGCGCAAGCCAGAGAACTGTCTAAGCAGGTTGATCCGGAGCAGTTACTTGCTGAATTTGAGGCTGAAACCTATCGAGCGATGGACACTGGGTATTCAACCAACCTGATCATTCATGCTTTTGCTCAAACCGCCAGAGCTGTCGGGATTGCCAAAGACATAGTGGAACCTTTCTTTTACTCGATGCGTCAAGACCTAACAGAAAAAGAACATGACCAGGCTTCGTTCGAGAAATATGTCTATGGCTCAGCCGAAGTAGTTGGTTTGATGTGTCTGCAGGTCTTCATGTCTGAAAACAAATACACAGATGACGAAAAAATTAGGCTGACCAAGGGTGCAAGAGCGCTCGGTAGCGCCTTTCAAAAAGTCAACTTCCTAAGAGACCTAGCCGCCGATTTCAAGCGGCTTGGCCGAAGCTATTTCCCAAGTGTCGACGTCAACAATTTCAACGAGGAGACTAAGCAGCGGTTGGTTGCGGACATTGATAAAGATTTGCGCCTCAGTGCTGAGTCCCTGCCGTTACTTCCTTCATCTGCTCGCCGTGCCGTGGCGGCGGCACAACTTCTCTTCACCCAACTCAATCGTCAAATCAGCAAGACATCAGCGCAGGAGTTGATTAATAGAAGGATTTCAGTGGGTGCTCCTCAGAAGCTTGCACTACTGATTAAGGCCGTAATAGGAGTGAAAGTTTGAAGAAGAAAGCAGTAGTTATTGGTGGAGGCATTGCCGGTCTTGCCACGGCGGGACTTCTTGCCAAAGCGGGAATGGAAGTCAAGCTCTTTGAAGCTAGAGACTCTCTAGGCGGTAGAGCCTACCTCTGGGAGAAAGATGGCTTCCGCTTTGACATGGGCCCAAGTTGGTACCTAATGCCAGATGCGTTTGACCAGTTCTTTAGATTGATGGGTACATCAGCTCAAGAAGAGCTAAAACTAGTTCGACTTGATCCCGCCTACCAAACTCGCAACGAGGGCCTTGGCGACAGAATTCCCATGCCTCAACACGTTGACGGAATCAAGAAAATGTTTGACGAGATTGAGCCTGGAGCCGGTAAGCAGTTGGGCCGATATCTGGACTCTGCCCAAGAAGCTTATGAGCTCTCTATCCGACATTTTCTCTACACCAACTTCAAGGACTTTCGCAGTTTCCTGCATCCGGATGTTCTAAAGAAACTGGCTAGGTTTCTTAGACTTCTAACCACCTCGCTTTACGACTTTTCAGGTAAGTATGTGAAGGATGAGCGTCTAAAGAAAATGCTGAACTTCCCAGCAGTATTTTTAGGCGCGTCGCCTTATGACACTCCAAGCATGTATCACCTAATGACGCACGTTGACATGAATCAAGGCGTCTTTTACCCAATGGGTGGAATCCACACCATCATTGAATCTCTCACCAAGTTGGCCAGAGCTAACGGAGTGGAAATACACACTTCGTCCCCGGTGCAGCAAATCCTGGTGCAAAATGGCGTTGCAGTTGGCTTAAAGCTGGCCTCGGGGGATGTTTTAGCTGACGTGGTCGTGGCAACTGCCGATTTGCAGCATGTGGAAACCAAGCTACTTTCAAAAGAACACCAGACCTACCCTGAGAGCTGGTGGAAGAAGAAGGTTGCCGGACCATCCGCCCTTCTTATGTATCTGGGAGTAAAAGGCAAGATTGATCAGCTAGATCACCACACCCTTCTTTATACAAAAGACTGGCAGAGCAATTTCGCTGAAGTTTTCCACGCGCCAGACGGGAACCGAAAGGTTCCAAATCCAGCTTCGCTATACATCTGCAACCCGTCCAAAACTGACCCGACAGTTGCACCAGCAGACCATGAAAACATTTTCGTGTTGGTGCCAACCGCTGCTGAGCCATCAATCGGCAGAGGCGGAATCAACCGCTCGGGCGATGAGAAGCTCGAAGCAGCTGCAGACCAGATAATTCAACAAATCTCTGACTGGTGCAACATCCCGGATCTTGCCAATCGAATCGTCGTAAGACGAACTGTTGGTCCGATGGACTTTGTGAATGAATTCAATGCCTGGAATGGAACTGCACTTGGCATGGCACACACTCTTTTCCAAAGCGCATTCTTTAGACCAAAAAACCGGTCTAAGAGAGTTGGCAATCTCTTTTATGCCGGACAAAACACGCTTCCTGGCATCGGCATGCCGATGTGCTTGATAGGAGCAGAGTTGGTTTACAAGCACCTAATGGATGATCGCTCCAGCGGTCCACTGAAGGGAGAGATTGAACCTGTGACTAGCTGGAAAGGACTGCGTTGATGATTGAATCAACAAGTTTCTTCTATCTTTTTGCACTTCTAATTTCGATTCTTGGTCTAGTTGGCATAGATAAGCGTCACAATCTTGCTCTTTTCCGATATCCACTTCCGACGCTAATTTCGGTATCGATTTCCGTTGTAGTTTTCCTAGTTTGGGACATCGTTGGAATAGCTCTCGGAATCTTTTTCCGCGGTAGCACTGTCTTTTTGTCAGGCTTACTTCTTGGTCCCGAGCTGCCGCTGGAAGAACTCTTCTTTTTGATTCTGCTCAGCTATAACACTTTGCTGGCCTATCAGTTCTTTGCGAAACGAGGCAGCAAGTGACTTATCCGCTACTTACTCTTGTCGTCTTGCTACTGTTCTCCATTTATGCCTGGCTAATGAGACGTTGGATAAATTGGCGCTTTCTAGGTCCAGCGGCAATTTTCATGCTCGCGATGACAGCTATTTTTGACAACTTGATTATCGCCAGCGGAATAGTTGACTACGACTATGAGAAAACTCTTGGGATAAGGATTGTGCTTGCCCCAATTGAGGATTTCGCCTACACACTCGTAGCACTGGTATTGGTTCCAAGTCTGTTCAATTACCTGAGGAGCAGATTTTGAGTGTTCTCACCAGGCTTTTGATTTCATCCCGCCCAATCTCATGGATAAACACGGCTTTCCCATTCGCAGCCGCCTATTACTTTCTGGGCGGAGAGCTGAATGTCTTTTTCTGGGTTACAAGCTTCTTTTTCCTCATTCCCTACAACTTATTGATGTATGGAATAAACGATGTTTATGACTACGAAAGCGACCTTCGGAACCCTAGAAAAGGTGGTCTAGAGGGTGGCCTACTCCCGCCAGAGCTGCATGCTCCAACGCTCTGGACTTCTTTTCTACTAAGTGCTCCGTTTATTGTTTTTATTGCAGCGGCTTCGGCTGAAAACGTCTTGGCACTGGTCGCTTTTCTTGGAACGATATTTTTTGTTGTTGCGTACTCCATAAAAGGACTTCGATACAAAGAAATACCGTTTATTGATTCAATTTCTAGCTCTATTCACTTCGTTGGCCCCGCAGCCTTTGCAATTTTCCTCTTGGGAGATTTCAGCGTTGAAATCCTGATTTCACTTGGAGCCTTCTTCTTATGGGGTGCTGCCTCCCACGCCTTTGGCGCTGTGCAGGACATCCGCGCTGATCGTGAAGCTGGCATTGCTTCTATCGCAACGGTGCTGGGTGCGCGCTCTACAGTTCGATTTGCACTCTCTTTATATGCCTTAGCGGCACTGCTGCTTCTTTTGTTACCAGGACGATTTATGTTTGCAGCTCTAGCAGCGATTCCCTATCTACTTGTAGTCGGTAGAAATCTTTCAATCACTGATGAGACGTGTGAACAAGCCAATAAGGGTTGGAAGTTGTTTATCGGACTAAATTTCCTAGCAGGTGCGATTATTAGTTCTTTACTAATCGGACCCGTGTGATTCCCATTCGATTACATGCTCGTCGCTGTACCCATTGGCACAGTGTCGGCAGCTCAAAAGAGCGTTCGGCCTTCTCATTCTGAAGTGCTGGTGACCGGCCGGGCAGAAGCCCACCCATCTAGCAGACGAGTTAGCCATCAGATGCCAACTGGTGGGTTGGAACTTGTAGCCAATCTCTCTCGCTTTAGCTCGCCAAATTGGACCATGGCCAGCATCTTTTCCAACCAGCGCATGGGCAATTTCGTGAAGAATAATTTGCTCGACTTCTTGCAGGCTGCAATTTTCAACCAGGTGCCTACTCACAGTTATTCGCTTAGCTCTGAAGTCACACTGACCGGCGCGATTTATTGCTCGATCAAAGCCAAACGAATAGTGAACGATGCGGTGCTGTATGAAAAGTTCTCTCGCCAAATCAATGGCCTGCTCGTGGGCAGTTTTGTACTGCAGTTGAAGAGCCACCTAAACCTCCAGAACGGTAGCCATGCGCCTAATTGCCTCTGCAATTCTTGGCTGACTGGTCGCGAAGTTGAAACGAATGAAGTCTGAGTATTTTCCATCAGGTGCATGATCGGGGCCGGCAACCACGGAAACCTTGGCATCACGCAACAAGCGTCCCTGCAAATCGTCTAGGCCGTAAGCACTTAGATCAAGCCACGCTAGATAAGTAGCAGACATGTCAAAAAATTTAGCTTTAGGTAACTGTTTTCCTAATTCGAAACGCAGGAAAGTTAAGTTTTCCTTAATTGTCTCTACTGTTTCATTTAGCCATACTTCGCCGTTGTTGTAGGCCTCAACCATTGAAAAGGCGCCCAATAGGGACGCTCGCCAATTCATTGCCTCAGGCATGGCGCGCAATCTCTCTCGCATTCGGTCAGATTGAGTAATCAGAAACCCAGCCTTCAGTCCCGCGGTGTTCCATGCTTTCGAACTGGAAGAAATCGTTACGGCATGTTCGCGCGACGAGGCAATGCTCAATAGTGGTGTGAAGTGATCCCATGAAAGCGGTGCATGAATCTCATCAGAAATTACTGTGACATCGTACTTTTGAGCTAGTTCTGAAATTCTTGAAAGTTCTTCATGAGTGTGTACGGTGCCAACTGGATTTTGTGGGGAGCAAAGTAGATAGAGCTTTGCCCCTGAAACAAAAGCTTCTTCAATCGCAGCGAAATCAAGTGACCACCGACTTCCCGATAACACCAGGGGGGCGTCTTGCGGTACCATCCCGACTTCGGAAATCCACTTGAAAAAAGATGAGTAGACAGGTGAATTAATCAGCACTCTGTCGCCTGGTTTTCCGATGGCTCTCAGAATCTCCACCGCAGCTACACCAACGTCAGTTGCTAGGCGAATTCCTGCTTGGTCAATTTCCCAGCCCCAGAGCCTTTTGGCAAAAGAGTGAAAAACAGGCGCCAACTCCGGCAGGGGGCCTAGATAGCCAAGATCGGAATTATTGACCATGGCAGCAAGTCGATTTCTAATCGGCTCCGCTACCGCAAAGTCCATTTCAGCCACATGCATTGGCAATACATCTTCAGGAAATCTTCTCCACTTAGCAGAGGTTCTGCCAGCAAAATTTCCAAATGAATCTGAGCTGTTTAGCACAGACCGATTATCTACCTCAAAAAGCTAATTGAACTGGAAGGTAAGCAGCATTGCCGCAATTGTGATCATCACGATTGCGATAAAAACATCAAGTATTCTCCAGAAAATTGGCTTTTTTACATACTTCCCAAGCCAGGAAGCCCCGAATCCCAAACTGAAAAACCAAACAAATGACGCTGTCATTGCTCCAAGTCCAAATAACCACCTGCTATCAAACTGGTTAGCAATTGACCCGAGTAGCAAGACCGTATCTATGTAAACGTGTGGATTTAGATAAGTCAGAGCGAGCGCGGTAAGTGCAGTTGCCTTGAAAGAATCCGCTTGCTTATCGGATTCGTTGAGTGTCTGTGGCTTCAGCGCCCGTCGAATGGCTCCAACTGCAAACCAAAGTAAATACGCAGCTCCCCCATACCGAAAAATTTCGATAAGTAGGGGTGCCGAGTTAATCGCGGCACCCAAACCAAGAATTCCCAGGGCTATCAGAAGCGCATCGGAAAAAGCGCAAATCAAAACTACAGTGAGGACCTGCTGCCGACGCAATCCTTGCCTAAGAACAAATGCGTTTTGAGCGCCTATGGCGACAATCAGCGACAATCCGGTAAGAAAACCGGCCGGTAAAGCTAACAATCAAGTCTCATTTCGCAGATAGTCTGAGTAGATGCTATCTACTTCATTCACCGCTCTATTGACAACCGCTGAAATCGATGTGATACGGGTCCCCTCCGGATCGGGAATCGACTTTCTAGTATGGCCAGTCATGATTGCCGCATTTTTCTACATTGTCTATCTGACCACCAGGAAGAACCCCCCAGATAAAGGGAATAAGGACAACAAAAACTAGTTTCCCTTTGCATGGCAATAAAAATCGGATCAGCAGCACCAGCTTTCAAACTGAAAAACCAAGATGAGAAGCCAGTTGCCTTGGCGGACTACAAAGGCAAGAAAGTCATCGTCTATTTCTATCCAGCAGCATCCACCCCAGGCTGCACGACCCAGGCTTGTGATTTCCGAGACAACATCAATTCCTTGAAGTCAGCCGGCTACGTAGTCTTGGGCATCTCGCCGGACGAGCCAGAGAAGCTAAAGAAGTTCAAGGATAAAGAAAAACTGAATTTTGAGCTTCTCAGTGACCCAGACAACAAGATCCAGCTCAAATACGGCGCCTACGGCGAGAAGAGCATGTATGGCAAGACATACATGGGTACTATTCGCTCAACTTTTGTGGTTGATAAGAATGGCAAGCTCGAGCACGCCTTCCACAATGTGAAAGCCAAAGGCCACATCGATTTTCTGAGAAAGCAGCTGGGGCTCTAACCTCGAAGAGGTAGAAGCGCTCCAATTGCTATAAAGACAGACCCGAAAACCCGGTTGAAGTTCTTCCCCACCCGTCTTAGCCACGGCTGAATTTTGTCGGCCAGGGATGCAACCAGGAGTTCATAAAAGAACTCAATCACCACAAACGTCGCAGCCATAATCAAAAACTGAATCAGAATCGAGCCAGCTGGTTCGATGAACTGCGGCAAAAACGCCACAAAGAACAAAATTCCCTTTGGGTTTGAAATTGCCGATAGTAGCCCCGCTTGGAATAACTTGCCGCCAGAGGCAGACTTAACTTCCGTTCTGGATTCGGTAAGCGAAGGTGAGCGCCAAACCTGGATTCCAAGGAAGACCAGATAAGCACCGCCCAGCCATTTCAAGACAACCAGTAAGCCAACATTGGCTGCTAGAAGAGCGCCAATCCCAAACATTGAAAGCCCGATGACAGCGGTAAAGCCGACTGATCCGCCAAGAATTGTGAAGATTGTTTTGCGCGTTCCATATAAAGCACCATGCGTAAGCGCGAGCAGGCCGTTTGGACCTGGCGTAAGTGACAACCCAACCGCCGCTAGCGTATATAAAAGCCAAGTTTGAAGATCCATCAGTAACCCAATTCCGGGCTCACAAGACCCACTAAGCGCTCTCCGTTTATGAATGCGGCAACATTTTCACGAAGTCTTTCGGAGAACAACCTGGTAACTATCGGCATAGTGTCCGCGGTATGAGGAGTGATTACTAGGTTTTCTACTCTCCACATCGGATGTTCATCTGGCAGTGGCTCAGGATATGTGACGTCGGTAGCGGCACCTGCAATAACTGCATTTTGTAGGGCGTCCACCAAGTCATCCTGGTTCACAATCTCGCCTCGGGCAACGTTGACCAAATAGGCGTCCTTGCGCATTTTCCCGATTCTCGTTGCCTCAAAAAGAAACCTTGTCTCATCCGTAAGTGCGCAGGCCAAAACCACAAACTTTGCCTTTGGCAGCTCTTGATCTAGCGAGTCAAAACCAAGCACTCTTGAAAACCCAGTGTTTGAGAATGGTTCTCTTGGTCGTTTTCGAATCACAGTGACTTGCGTTCTGTAAGGTTCCAAAAGATCTACTAACTGCTGGGCTATGCCGCCTCCGCCAACGATTAGTAAGTTCTCATCAAATAGGGAGTCGGCATATTTCTTACCCCAGCTCTTTGCCCTAATGCGTTCTGGCAAGACTCTTCCCAGTGCCATGCAGAGCATCAATGCATGTTCAGCAACAGGCTCTGAATAAGACCTTTTAGCGCTGGTGAATGTGATGGAAGGGTGGCTCGCAATAATTGAACTGAAGGCATCAACCCCTGCGAAAGGCAACTGCACCCAGCGCAATTGGGGGTTAGATCTCAAGGCCTGCTCAAGTAAGTCTGGGCGAGCGTAGTCTGTCCAAATTAATGCCTCGACACCACTGCTCAGATTAGAAACGTGACCACCAGATTCTTCAATTGCAAGCACGTACTGATCAATTTGTTTGGGTTCAAGTGCAAACACTAATTTTCTGGTGCTATACATTGCGGACCTCTATACCGACGCCCTGACCTCTATTTGACGTTTGACTAATTAGTTCGCAAAGAGAAAACATACTCCGACCCTCTTTTACCCTTGAAGACTAGGGACACGTCACCGTGTTTTACAGATTGACCTCTTCGCAAATTGCCAATTAGCAGGTCCCTACTGCGTCTTGAGTCTCGAGATAGGAGCCTGGTTGCTCCCTCATTGCTCACTTTTGTTGTGTCAACAAGGTAAACAATGGGGCCTTCCCAGGATTTAGGAAATTTATTCAAGCCTGAGTTCACTCGCACTTCAACGGCTATGGCCGTGTTTTCCCCTGTTTTAATTAAGGCAAGCTTTTTTCTCGGGTCGTTTAGTGCTGCTGGTGTAATCACAAATTCAGTTGTCGCTTGTTTCTTTTGTGTCGCGTCAAAACAAACTACTTGGTCATCCACTATCCAGCCCAATAAAAATCTTGACCATGCGAGAAAATCACCGGTTGAACCGTCGCCTATGTTTACCATCAGGTCCCAAACAGCAGCCTCGGACCTTTGGCTTGTTCTACCTTGTGCATCGGACGTAATCCTCCAGGGATGTTCGATACCAAAGAGATGTCCAGTCTCATGAGCAAGCCACGACCATTCCAAAGAGTTTTCTCGCCGACGAGAGTCGGTACCTGCCACTGCACCCATCGGCACAGGCCCGTCCTCTGACATTGCCGTTGAGTCGGGAATTGCTGGACCGTAGGTTATTTCCCTATTCGTGTTCGAAGGAATTACATAAACAACCTGATAGTTGCTGAAGTCATATTCGCTATCTGCAGCAGAGATAGCGTCACGAAAGTAATCAAAAGTACCTCGACCATCTTGGCCTTTTCTTAAGTTCATTTGGTAAGAGGTTGTCTTCTTGGAAATACGATAGTACTTAGGATTAAAGTCGAACTTGAACTCAACTTTTCCATAGCTTTGTGCCCTGTAAAATTGAACGAACTTATTTATGTAATTGTTTGCCACTTGTTTGAGTGACTTCGAATCAGTACCAACCGCATCAGGAAAATCCACGAAAATAATGGCCGCATTGATAACACCCGAACTGGGTAAACGGTTGGGAAGGCGGGGAAAGCCAAAGCTGGCAAACTCTCGGTTGCCGTTGGGCAGTTTACACGTCTCGACTGAAGTTGGTTCGATCGTTGAGCTTGCTTGGGCTGCTACTGGAAAGACGAATGCTAAGGCTAGAACTAGAGAGATGAAGCGCTTAGTCATAAAGCCCCCGAGAGTTTTATCTAAGAAGTACGCCCCCCGGGACTCGAACCCGGAACCCGCTGATTAAGAGTCAGCTG
>JBMLPC010000037.1:0-17431 GCA_049242305.1 Aquiluna sp.
CAGCAAAGCTGATTCCTGCTACCGAAGTCTTTCTTTCACAGCTAATTCAGCACCATCTGCTGATTGCTGAGCTACTCACTGATGATGCACCGAAAGCCCCCGAGCCGATTCGCAAAAAGCAGCTAGCGGTGGCTGCCCGCTATGAGGCCAGGGCCAAAGATCTGCAGGAGCTATTGATCAAGCTGGGAGCTAGCTACATGGAGCTGCAGCAGCAGATTCGAGACAGACTCGATGGCCTAATCGCCAGGACCGAGGGCAAAGGTTGGCCTGAGGACATCATGCGTATCTTCATCGTCTTCACCCTGCTCGAAGATGCTTACATCAGAATTGCTCGCGGACTCACTCCGGCTAGACGCCTAAAAGTTGAGGCCATGCTTTCGGATAATTCACTGGCGGATTTCTGCCAGGAGGCTCTCAGCGCTGCCATCAATAACCTTCCGCAGCTAACCAACGACCTAGCGCTGTTTGGCAGGGCGGTTGTGGCGGATGCACTTTTGGAAGTAAGAGATATGTCTTCCTTTGCAGAGCTAGTGCGCGAACTGCCTAAAGATCCGGTCGAGCTGACCAGGGAGCAGTTCAAAATTTTGGAGCCTCTTACCTCTGAGCTGGTATCGGCTCACACCCTGCGAATGGATTCGCTAGGCCTTACCGCCTGAGCGAATAGCCGCGAGTCTTGCTTGCTCGCTCTTTTGTCTGCTTTTGTCCAAATACCTGGTACCAAACCAACCAACCGCTGGCATACCGAGCATCACCGCAAACCAAATCCAAGCTTGTTGGTAGCTCAGGCCGAGCCAGGTCAGTACTAACCAGATGACGCTTCCCGCCACCAATGAAATGGCTGCTGGCACTGCCTTGCCATAGTGATCAGATGGTGGCAAAACAAAGGGAGCAACTAAAGCCAGCAGAAGTCCGTAGAGAGCAATAATCAAGATTTCCATTAGGCGATGAATCCAACCCTTCTACTGTCGTCACTGCCAATTTCAACAAAGGCAACTGCGGACGCCGGGACTATGAATATTCGACCCTTGCTGTCTGATAGCTCAATCGTGCCATCGGCTAGCCCGTGTTTGACCGCGGCCTGAATGGCCTTGCTGTCTAGCGGGCTGTCCAGGCTGATGTCTCGACCGCTGTCCTTGATTCCAATGCGAACTTCCATGAGTCTCCTTTGCGCTACTAGGTTACGGCATAAAAAAATGTCTACTTATCCAAATAGATTGGTGCTGTGGGTCAGACACTATTTATAAGCGAGGATTACTTGCCTCCGCTTGACGTACCGACCCCAAATCCTGGCCAGCCGACGTTGGTCGTGGGTTCGCCCCGATCTGGCAAAACCAGCTCCCTGCGGCATCTGGTGGCGAAGCTCGAACAGACAGTAGCGCCGGACTCGATTCTGGTGCTAACTCCTACTCGTCTGGCAGCAGCGAAACTGCGTGATTTGATTGCGCTTGATTCCAACCGCTCGGCAACCAAACCCAGAGCCCGCTCAATTTCATCCTTTGCATTTGATGTCCTGAACTCTAAGCAAGTAAGACTCCTCTCCGGTGCTGCGCAGGAGCGGCTGCTCAGTCAGCTGGTGCAGGATGCGGCGGCAATGAAAGCCGGCGCTCGCTGGGGAGTTGACAATCAGACTTTGAAACTGGCCGGGTTTGTGCAGGAGCTTCGAGACCTGGTATCGGTGATTATTGAAAACTCTTTGTCGCAAGAGCAGCTGATTAGTTTGCAAAAGCAGTTTCCGACCCTCAAGCTGCA
This sequence comes from Aquiluna sp., assembly GCA_049242305.1. Taxonomy (GTDB): domain Bacteria; phylum Actinomycetota; class Actinomycetes; order Actinomycetales; family Microbacteriaceae; genus Aquiluna. The sequence goes on from JBMLPC010000037.1 coordinate 1,750, forward strand.
GGTCGCAATTGATTTACTGCCAAAGTATCGCGAGCAGCTTGGACTGCAGGGACTGCTTGATCCATCGCAATTGGTGGTGGCAGCGATTGCGGATTATCAGCCCGGTAGCTATTCACACGTGGTGGTTGATGACGCTCAAAACCTTTCGCCAGGTCAGCTGAGGTTGGTTGAAAAAGTATTGGATTCTGCCACTGGTTATTTCTTTGGCGATCCAGATTCGGCAACACTTGGCTTTCGCGCTTCGGCTGCGGGCAGCTTTATTGAACTAGCTAGAAAACACTCATTTGTTGAACTGACACTTCAGCCGGCGCAGACAGATGCTACTGCCGGTTTGCTGGGCAAGTTGGCGCAGCGAATCCCAGTTTCACTCTTTGCAGAACACCGACCAAGCACTATCGAGCATCAGGTGCAGGGATTTGTTTTTGGTTCACTGGTTGATGAAACTGACTGGCTTGCTGCTGAGCTTAGAAAAGCCTCACTGGCTGGTCTTAGCTGGTCGGACATGATTGTGATTGGTCGAACCAGATCGCAGCTGGAGCAGCTCAGCCGCGAACTTGCAGCACGCAATGTGCCAATTCGCATTCAGGGTGTTCAGCGGGCTTTGGCAGAGCACCCGATGTCGCTGGCACTGCTGGATTTCTTGGTTGCTGCGCTGGGTGATGCCAGCTTGGAACAACTTGAACAGCTGCTGCTCTCCCCACTTGTCGGTCTAGATTCCATATCCCTGCGGGAGATCAGACGACTGATGATTCCGGCAAGACAGCAGGGACTCACTGCCAAAGAAGCACTGCTAGAGCTCCTTCTAGAAAATCCACCGCGGATGCTGCAGCCGCTCAGCGAGAAAATCTTGGAACTTCGTTCAGTTTCGAGTCCTAGCTGCCATCAAGCAGTTTCGATTGCCTGGCAGCTGATTAGTGAAAAGCGGGTCAGTCAACTAAGTGACTCTGACCTAGATGCCGCCTTGGAGCTTTTTGCTGCAGCGATTCGTTTTGACGACAGGCAAGAGGGGTCAGCGCTGGAGTTTGCTCAGTTGCAACTGAAGGCCTCTATTCCGGAAGACTCGCTTGCCCCAGTCAGTCGCGTACCGGCGGTGACGCTGGCGACCCCTGCGCAAATAACTGGTGATTACAAACTGTTGGCAATGCCGAGATTGCAAGAGGGCATTTGGCCCAACCTAAATCCCCGAAACAGTTTGCTGGGAGCCGCATCTCTGCAGGCATATCTAGTCGGCCGTTTGAGCACTCCCACTGCAGCCACCAAGAGCGAGTTGGCAGACGAACTAAGAATGTTCTACAAATCAATCGGCTGCGCCAGTGAGCGAGTGCTGCTGAGCGCCATGTCAGATGAAAGTGAACAGCCTTCTCAGTTTTTCCAACTCGCCAAGGTGGAGCTTCAAGAAGCCAAAGCGTTTGACTTTGATCTTCGAAAAATGGTGGGAAGGCTACGCAGGGCGTTGTTGAACGGCGACCAAACAGCGGCTGCGCAATTGGCTGCGCTGGCGATTGCTGGCGTGCCAGGGGCTCATCCGAGTTCTTGGCAGGGCCTGATGCCGATTAGTAGCGAGGAACCGCTGTCGGTGGCAACCAACTCGGTGGCAGCTTCGAGAGTTGAGGCGTTTGAAAAGTGTCCACTGCACTGGTTCATTTCATCTTTTGGCACTGACTCTGTTGGCTTCCAGGCAGCTCTTGGCACCCTGCTGCATGCCGCGCTGGAAAATTCTGACGTCGCCAAGCCGGTTGAGTTTGTTAGCTCGCATTGGCAAGAAATTGAATTTGATTCAAATTTGACTGAGCGCCAGGTGAAAAAAGAAGCACTGGCGATGGCTGGTCTGATTGAGCAGTACCTATCCGAGGGATCTGAGCTTTTGGCAGCCGAACAGGGCTTTGCAATTGAGATTGGCAATTTAAAGGTTGTTGGCAAGATCGATCGCATCGAAAGCACCCAAGATGGTCCGTTAGCAGTTGATCTGAAAACCGGCAAAAAGATCCCAACCAAGAAAGAAGCGGCAGCCAATCGACAACTTTCTATCTACCAGCTCGCTATTGAGCAGATGCAGCAGACGCCGAGTGTTGGCGGAAAGTTGGTCAGTGTGGGCGACGGAAAACTAAAGCAACTTGAACAGCCGCCCCTGAGCGAGCAAGACCGGTTGGAGCTGGCTCAGCTTGCCGAGCGAATCTTGCAGCAGCTTGGACAATCGCAACTGGTTAGCTCATCTGAGCACTGCAGCAAGGATGCTAATTGCCAATTGCTGCTCAATCGCGTGGTGACAAATGGCTAGGGTTTCAGCGCAGCAGATCTACTCACTGTTTTCGAAAAACCTCCTCACTCAGGAGCAGGCAACAATCGTTGAGCAAGCTTCCCTCTCAGCGCCATCGCTGGTGGTAGCGGGAGCTGGTTCGGGTAAGACCGAGCTGATGATGGTGCGAGTGCTCTATTTGGTGGCTAACGGATTTGCCAAGCCCGAAGAAATTCTTGGACTCACCTTCACCCGCAAAGCCGCCAATGAGCTAAGGGTCAGGGTTCAGCAGGGTCTGATTCGACTGCGGGAGAGCGAATACTGGAACAAAGAATTACCGGACGATTTTGCCGCTGCGAAAATTACGACCTACAACTCCTTTGGCAATGAAATTTTCCGGATGCATGCGCTCGAACTCGGCTTTGAACCAGATTCCAAGCTACTGACCGAGTCGCTTTCAATTACGAGCGTCAAAGAGCTCATTGAGCAATCCAGCAATCCGCTTTTACTTGAGTATGAGGGGAGTCTCAACTCACTGGCAGAAAAAGTTTTGAAGGCGCAGTCGCAACTAACCGATCACCAGGCGAGCGCAAGTGAAGTTGCCGATTACTTCAGTGAGTTCGCCAAAACTCTTTCCAATCTTCCGAAGACTGAAAAAGGCGAGAGCGGTCTTTTTGCCTACACTCTGGAATATCTAGAAAAAGCCAAAAATGCCCAGCTGATTTTTGAGTTGGCCGGTGAATTCCAGCAATACAAGCAGGATCGAAGCCTGTTTGACTACTCAGACCAGGTGGCGCTGTCTTTGCGCCTGGAGAACTTTGCTGATGATGCGCTGCCTTATCGATTTGTAATGCTGGATGAATACCAGGACACCTCAGAAATTCAAACGCAGTTGCTTGCCAGGTTGTTTAGGGGCTCTGCGGTAATGGCGGTTGGCGATCCGAATCAGTCGATCTACGCCTGGCGTGGGGCCAGTTCCTCTAACCTCGCAGACTTCTTCGAAGACTTTGGGCAGGGTGACACCTTTACACTCTCTGTCTCCTGGCGCTCTGGTGAAAAGATTTTGCTGGCCGCCAATAAGGTTGCGCAGAGTATTGATAATCGCTCAATTGTTCCCATTACGTTGCAGCCAGGACGTGAGATGGAATCTTCGGTCGAAGTTGAAGTATTTGCCGAAGATGAGAGTGAATGCCTTTCTGTCTGCGATTGGATTGCCGCCGCGCACGATGCCGATTCCAAGCAGGCAATCCTGTTTAGAACTAAAGAGGGCATGCGTCGCTATGGGGAGCGGCTTGCCGAGCTTGGAATCCCACACGAGATCAGCGGCCTGTCATCACTTCTGGAGCAGCCGGAAGTGGCCGATCTGATTTCTATTTTGCGACTATTGGCGAAACCAGAATCATCGGTTGATTTTCTGCGGATAGTCAGTGGACCCAGATTCCGTCTTGGCAGCAGCGACCTGGTTCAGCTCTCGCAGGCCAAGCAAGCCATTTCGCGAATGCGAAAGCTTCCCAGGACTCGCTCGCTCACCCTGGTTGAGCTGGTGGATCAGCTGGAGCTTCCATCTGTCAGAAAACAACTAACTCTGAGCGAAGTTGCGCTTTCTCGTTTGGGCGAGTTTGCAAAGATTCTTCGCTCGCTTAGAGCTGCCAGCTCGCTTTCTCTGACAGAGCTAAGTTGGAAAGTGGTCGAAGAGTTTGAAATTGACATAGAGCTTTACGCCCATTCAGACCTGTCCGACCCGCTGGGTAATTTGCGGAGTTTCATTTCTCGAATCAGTGAATTCGAATCAACCGCTGAGCGATCAAGTCTGCAGAGTCTGATTGCCTGGCTGGACTACGCCTTGGTCACAGAGAGTTTTGAGCTACCAAAGACCGGCGCAAAAAAGGGCATAGTTCAGCTAATGAGCGTCCACGCGGCCAAGGGGTTGGAATGGGATCGGGTCGCACTTCCGCAGCTGAATGTGAAGAGTTTCCCGACTGATCCAAGAGACCTCACCGGTTGGCTAGCCGGCGGCATTCTCCCGCAGCAATTCAGACTGGATCGTCAATCAATTCCAAACTTGGCCTGGCAGGGGGCGACTAATCAGCGGGAATTTGATAAGCGCGTTGACACCTACGCTGATGAGCTTCGCGAACATCATTTAATGCAGGAGCGGCGTCTGGCATACGTCGGCATTACCAGAGCGGCTAAGGACTTATTTTTATCTGCCAGTCATTACCAAGCCAAGCGAAAAGATCCGCTGGCGCTTTCACCATTTCTCGAAGAAGTTATGGCAAGTCACGCTCAAGTGCGAGCAGTTGCCGACAAACCGGTGGAAAAACCAATTCTCCACAGCACTGGCCAGCTCTGGCCATCCGACCCGCTTGGCACAGCTCGCGAGAGTTGGCAACAGGCAGCACAAGCAGCTCTTACAGCTGAGCCGGCGGAAATTTCGAAAGACATCGCACTGCTGCTAAAAGAACAGAAGATGCGCAAAGCCCCGCGGCTGCCAGCTCTACCACTGCGGCTATCCGCATCGGCAGTTGTGAAACTGCTTACTCAGCCGGAATTATTTGCAGCTCAACTTTCTAGGCCGCTGCCCAGCCTTTATTCAAAGAGCGCACAGCTTGGCACTTCCTTCCACGCCAATTTAGAGCAGGCTTTTTTGTCCGGTAGTGAACTTGACTTCTCAAGCTGGAGCGAGGAAGAGGTGAAGCTAGGAATATCATTTGCAGGCAGCCGCTTTGCTGAACTGACGCCGCACCTAGTTGAACAGTCGATCGAATTTTCCGTGGCGGGCTCCGTTATTGTCTGCAAGTTAGATGCGGTTTATCAAAGTGGTGATGAGTATCAAGTTGTGGATTGGAAGAGCGGCAAGTTGCCAACGGAAGAAGAGATTCCCAACAAATCCATTCAGCTGGCGCTTTATCGAATTGCCCTTTCAAGACATCTTGCAATTCCAATTGAGCGCATTAGTGCGAGTTTTTTCTATGCCGAATCGGGCCAGGAAGTAAAGCCAGTGCTACCAAGTGAGAATGAAATCACAAAGAGACTGCTGGAGCTTAGAACAGCTCGTCAGAGTCAGTTTGATTCGTAATTGGTTCGAGTAATTGTGAAATTGGAGCGGTGGCGGCAGCTGCTCCCAAGCCAACAAAACCAGCAGCTCTGAGCGAGCGAAGCGTGCCAGCTTCGAGCTGATCGGCGAGGTCCTGCAGCATCGCTTCAGCTTCTGCAATGAGCGATTCATCTCTTAGCTGCACGCAGTGGGTGAGCCAGCTTGCCAATTCAATCTCCGAATACAAAACAGCGCGCTGAGCGATATTCTCATCTGCTGCAGGTCGATTAGCTCGGTAGTGCAGGAGTGCATCTTCAAAAGTTGAGGGCAGTGCGCCGCCGGCTAGGTAGCGAAGATCCTCGGCTGGATCGGCAATCGAGAGCCCAGACCAAGCACTAAAGCCACTCACGGTGGAATTTTGAACAAAGATGCTCTCTTGGCTCACTCCACCATGAATAACGGTTGAGTGGAAGCGGAACAACCCAACATCCTCCAGCGCTTCCTCCCACCGACTTAGTAGCGCGGGTGGAACTTTGCCAGTGGCGGCAGATGCGTCAATTTCAGAAACCTTCATTTGCAAAACTGCGGTTGAATCATATTCCGGAAGACCAGAGTCTCGCACGACGGCCGGGTCCAATTGATGGATTGCCGCTAGCGCTTCGCCGAGTGATTTCGAAAACGCACCCGGCGCGTACTTAGAAAGATCAGGTTGCTCGCCGCTGAGCATTGTCAGCAAAATCACTGGCAGGTCACCATCGGTAGTTTTTCCCACCATTTGGCTTACTTCAAAAGGCAGTAGCGGTGCGGCTTTTCCAATTGCCGCGAGACCAGCCATTAGCTGAGCCTGTTCAGCAATTCCTGCGGTAGTGGCTGGAACAATTAGTTCAAAACCGTCGCCTGCATCATCGAATAACTGCAGAACGTCGAGATCTGGGTTGCCTGTATTGCGCCTGAAATGGCGGAAGTTTTTACCACTGGCTGCATCGGCTGCAAGCGCGGCTAAAATCAAGGCGGGTCTACCCATGCATTTAGGTTAGACAACCTAGTAAACCTTCAACCGCAGCGCCACGCGTTGCAGACGGAATAGCGGTGACTAACGACGCTAAAGCAATCTTGGATTCTCTTGATGAGGACCAGTCAGCCGCGGCGTCCGCCCTGCGCGGTCCAGTTTGCATCATCGCCGGTCCTGGCAGTGGAAAAACCAGAACCATTACGCATCGAATTGCTTACGGAGTAGCTACCGGAGTATTTAATCCCGATCTGGTCCTAGCACTCACTTATACCAACAGAGCTGCCTCTGAAATTAGATCCAGACTTCGACAACTGGATACCCAGAATGTTGCTGTTCGCACTTTCCACTCTGCTGCCCTGAGTCAGTTGCAATATTTCTGGCCGCAGCTAACCGGATCGGCCGCACCAAAACTTCTGACCAATAAGCGCAGTTTGATTTCTGAGGTAGCAGCTTTGCTGGGCCTTCGGCTAACCGAGAGTCAAATCTCGGAGATTGTGGCGGAAATTGAGTTTCTGAAGTATTCACTTACTGATCTTCCCCAATACTTTCTAATGGGGCGCCTTCCAAGCTTTTTGTCGCAAGAACAGTTTTCTGACCTGGTCAACCGCTACCAAGAGCAGAAACTGCAGCGGCGATTGATGGATTGGGAAGACACTCTGCTTTTGTGCACGGGACTATTGCGCAACGAACCAAGACTGCTGTCACACTTTCAGCAGCAGTATCGATTCTTTACGGTTGATGAGTACCAGGACATTTCCCCGCTGCAGGAGGGGCTACTGCGAACCTGGCTGGGGGAGCGCTCCGAACTATGCGTAGTTGGAGATCCTCGACAAACTATTTATAGCTTTGCTGGGGCAACCAGCGAATTTTTGCTGGATTTTGCAAATCAATATTCAGATGCTTCGGTATTTGAACTGAATCGAAACTATCGCTCGGGGAGTGAGATTGTTGCTTCCGCCAACCGGATTTTGCCAGACAACCCACTTCAGACAATTCGTCAAATTCGGGGAGTAGTTAGCAAAACACAGTTTGCTTCGGCCCAACAGGAAGCAAAGGAAGTTGCAAAGGCCATCTCCAATTCCTTGTCAAAACAGAAGGCAGCGGATGTTGCGATTCTTGCTCGCACTAATTCGCAGCTGAACCTATTTGAAAACGAACTAGCAAGCCTGGGAGTAAAGACGCAGGTTCGAGGCCAGGGAAGATTTTTCCGTCAGCCGCTGGTTGCTCAGGCAATCTCAGCGATTAGGGCACTCTCGGTCACCGAACTGAGAGAACCACTATTTATAGAGGTGTCGAAGATTCTCAGCTCGCTTGGCTGGTCATCTCAACCTAGAGCTGATGAGACATGGGAGTCTTTGAATTGGTTTTTTCAGGTGCTGGATGAACTGGGGGAGCCGACGCTCACCGAATACATTCGAGAGTTAGACGAGCGTGAGCGCAGCGGACACGAACCAACTAAAGACGCGGTCACGTTAGCGACCGTGCACGGCACTAAAGGCTTGGAGTGGAGCGAGGTCTATCTGGTTGGCGCTAACCGCGGAGTTTTCCCAATCTCTTACGCAGTTTCAGATAAAGACATCGCGGAGGAGAGAAGACTTTTCTACGTTGCCCTAACCCGTGCCAAAGATTCTCTTCAGGTCAGCTATTTTTCCGAGCCCTCAGAATTCCTAGCCGTTATCGACAGCCGCAGCTAATTGCAGGCGGCATAAAACTGGCAATTTTGCCATCGCGGTTTAGTCGAACTGCATTGGATTCAGATTGGCCATGATCAATAAAGTTCAACATTTGATTGACCGCAACTCCACTGGCGAAAAGTAGTAATGCACTATCAGCCAGTGTTCGATCAAGAGCTAAAAGCTGCGGAGCTATCACTGGCCAGTTCGGTTCGGTTTCTATTCGATGCTTTTCATAGCAGGCAAGGCAGCTGGTCTTGCCCGGTTCAATGAGTGGCGAGACTTCAACACCTTCTTCATCAAAGACAATCGAGAGATGCGGGATGTCTCTTGCTTGCCAGATTTGATAGCTTGCAGGATTGACGATGTCGGTGGTAATCAGAACGGCCAGCGAAACAGCATCAAAGCTGCCGGATATTCGGCTGTGCATTTGCAGGTCTGAACCGATTAGTGCCTGGGCAGCCCGAACTCTTGGCAAGCCCAGCTGAGCTGCTAGGTATCCCAGTTGCGAGACATCTTGACTGCTGACTCTTATCTGATCCAGACTCAACTGTTTTCCAACGCCAGCTAGTGCAAGCGCTTTGGCAATTGTCAGCCCAGTGGCATCTAGCTTCTCAATAAAGACTGACTTAGATTTTCTAAGTTTTTTCACTTCCTCTGGGTCCAGGCCCTGCAGCAGAACTCGAGCAATCTCAGCGAACCTGCTTTCAACATCGGACCTGGAAATGCCAGTGGGGGACTGCCACAACACAGACTGCAGTCGGGATTCCAAGTCGCTAACTGTTTCTTGTGAAGCCTTAGCCAATCGAGGAAGATTTGAGTGTTGGGAACTGGTTAGCCCCAGCTCGAAGTAATCAAGCAGTCGCTGTTGAGGCTCGCTAAGTTCACTGACTGTCAGTGCTTTTTTATAGCCGTACTGCCTGGCATTATCGGCAATCCAGAGTCGAGCCAAGGCGGGATTAATTTGATGGACCACCGGTAAACCCTGCCAAAGAATTTTGTTTGGCCAGCTGGTTTATCCACAGGCTAGTTGCCCAGTAGTTTTCTCAGTTCACCATCAAAGTCGTCGCCGGATTTATTCAGACGGTTGAGCAGGCTACTTGGATCCTGGATTTCTTCTTTAGTGGGAAGTTGATCAGGGTGAGACCAAAGATTGTCGCGAATAGATGTTCCGAGCTTGCCCACTTCTTCCCACATCGCTTTAGCTTCCCTGCGCAATCTTGGTTTGAGTTCTAGACCTAGCAGGATAAGGAAAGTCTTCTCGGCTGGCCCATCCGCTGCTCGCTTGCGATTGATCAGCTCAATCAGGCTGGCAATGCTGGGAAGCCGCTTGCCCGCTTCCTCGCTGACGGCGTCGACATATCCATCAATGAGTGCAAGTAAGTTTTCTATTCTTGCCAGTGCGGCTTCCTGCTCAGGGGTTCGAGAGCTAAAACTGGCACTAGCTTCCATGATTTGGTTGATTGAATCTGGATCGTTTGGATCCAGTTGCTGAACCATCTCTTGCAATCCGGTTAATTCGACCTTCAGACCAGCAGCAAACTCGATGACCTGCGTTGTGATTTGGTCAATCAACCAGCGGTTTGAGTGATAGAGGGAGCTAATAGCAAGTTCGCGAATTGCCAGATAAATCAATACCTCAGATTTTGGAGTTTCTAAATCAGCTAGGAATTCTTCGATGTTTTGCATTACAAGGCCGGGTCTATCAATGATTGGAATGCCAATCTCTCCGCTTGATAATGCCTTGGTAGAAAGCTGTCCCACTGCTACGCCAAGTTGTGTGGCAAAGATGGCAGCACCGGCATTTTGAATGAAGTTGGTAGCTGGCCCCAAGACTGATTGCATTTCTTCGGGCAACAAGCTGCCAAGGTTTTCACCGAGGGCCTTAGACATTTTGCTTGCGAGGGGATTGCCAAGTTTTTCAAACAACGGCAGTGCATCCAGTACCCACACTTCCCGCGTGAACAGTTTGACTGCGTTGGGGTTTGTAAAGCTAGTTGCCTCGTTTAGCCAAAGCTGGGCTATCTCAAAAGCTTTTTTGGTCTCCGCTTCAAGCGCTGGATTGGCAACTGTGGTGCCCTTTCTGGCAATCGCTATCGCCTGCTGTTTTGCCATATCCCAATTGACGCTCTCGCCAGGCTCCATCATTGACCTTGCCTGATTGAAAAGACTCTGCATTAGGGCGGGATTAGCAGCTAGGCCGGCTAGTTTTGACATGGCATCGGGATCAATCTGGCCACCGGCCAGCATCTTTCTAATCAGCTCCTCGAGCTCATCCCGATTGTCTTCCGTCACCCTCTGCCTTTCGCTAGTTCCGAGGTTACCCGCGCTTGCAATTAATGGGCTGTGAAACTGCCTTGGATTTTTGTTCGCCAAGGGCGTGAGCGCCTGACAATAAAGATGTCAGTTGGCTACCTAGCATTAGTTCAATGACTTTCTTTTCGACTCGTCCGCGCCGCAAGGGCAACGCTCGCTATGTTGTCTTGGGTTTGAGCTTGATCACCTTCAGCTCATTGGCACTGTTGCCGACTGGTTATGTAATTGAGCGGCCTGGTCAGGTTTTCAACGTCATGGGGCAGGTCTCGGGGGAGCCGGTCATCAGCTCACCCGATTTGACCACCTACCCATCTGACTCTCGATTTGATGTCACCACCGTTTCTTTGGTTGGCAGTCGCGCCTCCACCCCGAGCTGGCTGCAGGTTCTGCTGGCATGGCTAGACAGCGAACAAAAAGTTCTTCCAATTGACGAGGTTTATCCGGCAGATCGCACTGCGGAGGAAATTCGCGCGGAGTCGACTGCTTTGATGGAGATCTCGCAGCAGGATGCCATTGCAGCTGCATTGACCGAGTTGGGCTATGAGGTACCCAGAAATCTTTATGTTGCCTCTGTGTTGGAGGACACACCTTCATCCAAGATCTTGATTGCGGGCGACATTGTTGTTTCAGCTGGGGGAAAGAAAGTTCTAGCCTTTGAAGAATTGCGTGAGCAGATTCAGGCGACCCAAGGAGCTGCGATTGAGATTGTGGTCGAACGAGAAGGTCAGGAAAAGGCATTCTCGATAACCCCCGAGTTGCGAGATGACCTTTGGGTAATTGGGGCAATGATCAGCTACACCTATACATTCCCTGTTGATATCACGCTTCAGCTGGGTGATGTTGGTGGGCCAAGCGGTGGCCTGATGTTTACGCTGGGAATTTTGGATTCACTTACCGAGGGCAGTTTGGCCGGTGATAACCACATCTCGGGCACTGGCACCATAAGCGCCAACGGCGAGGTAGGCCCAATTGGCGGGATTGAGCTGAAGATGATTTCGGCAAGGAAATCTGGTGCTGACCTATTTCTAATTCCCTCAGGAAATTGTCAGGAGGCAATTGGGCAGGTTCCGGAGGGATTGCCGGTTGTATCAGTGAGAGACTTGGCCCAGGCTTTGGCAGCAATTGAACTAATCAAAAATGGTTCAGAGCTACCAGCCTTGAGTTGTAACTAGGAGATATAAGTGACCCAGTCAGCACCAGTTAACCAGCGAAGAGTGTCCCCGGTGTCGGTGGCAGTTGGAATCCTTGCCGCCATTTTGTTTGCCTTGCTAAGTGCAGCGGGTATCTATACCGACTGGCTATGGTTTGATCAGCTTGGTTACGCAACGGTCTTTACGACTCAGATTATTGGTCAAGTAATTGCATTTGCCATCGGTTTTGTTTTGATGGCTTTGATTGTGGCCGTTGGTTTGATGCTGGCTTGGCGAACAAGACCGATTTATCTTCGCATGCCTGAGGAGTCACCTTTCCAGGCCTACCAGCAGCTGCTCGAAGGGCTGCGCAAGGTTGTGATGATTGGTGTTCCAGCACTAATCGGTGTTGGTGGTGGATTGATTGCCGCGCGAGAGTGGCAAACTGCTGCACTGTGGCTCAACGGTGAAGACTTTGGGACCGTAGATGCACACTTCGGTCTCGATGTTGGTTTCTATGTCTTCGACCTACCATTTTGGATTTTTGCAATCGGCTATATCTCGGGTGCAGTATTCCTGGCAGCACTAATCAACCTGGGAGTCCACGTTGTTTACGGTGGAATTAGGTTCAATGGTCGAGAAATAAGCATCTCTAAGCCAGCGCGGATTCAGCTTTCGCTGCTGGTTGCCTTATACCTGGCGCTGCAGGGCGGCAGCCTGTGGCTGGATCAGTACAGCACAGTCGTCACAACCGGAACTCTTTTCACTGGAGTGAACTACACTGACGCGAATGCTGTGATTCCAGGTTTGCAGATTCTTGCGCTGATCTCAGTTGCCGTAGCGGTTACCTTCTTGATTACGGCCTTTATCGCTCGTTGGCGCATTGCGATTATCTCTACCGCGCTAATGGTTGCCAGCTCGCTGGTGCTGGGAGGACTCTACCCCTGGATTGTTCAGACTTTCATTGTGGTTCCAAACGAGAGAACCCTAGAGTCGCCATACCTGCAACACAACATCGAAGCAACCAGAACCGCTTTTGACTTAGAAGATGTCAATGTCATTGAGTATGACGCGAAGGTGGTGGCAGAGGCTGGTGCTTTGCGCAACGATGCTAAGACCACTGCTTCTATTCGAATTATTGATCCAGCGCTGGTCAGCGATGCATTCCGCCAGTTGGAGCAGTATCGCCAGTATTACAGCTTCCCTAATCGCCTACACGTCGGGCGCTACCAAATTGATGGCCAGGTGCAGGACACCGTGGTGGCTGTTCGTGAACTAAATCAGGCCGGCTTGGGCGAGAGCCAGTCTTGGTATAACTCAACAATTGTTTACACCCACGGTTTTGGCTTCGTAGCCGCTTATGGCAACAAGCGCGATAGCGACGGCAAGCCACTGTTCTTGCAGTCCGGTATTCCACCGCAGGGTCTGCTGGGAGATTTTGAACCGCGCATTTACTTCGGTCTGAACTCACCCACCTACTCGATAGTTGGTGCGCCAGCTGGCGCTCAGCCGTTGGAGTTTGACTTCCCAGCCGGCGATGAAGGGCAGCGGGAAACCTATACAACCTTCAATGCAGACGGTGGCCCTAGCGTTGGAAATATTCTGAATCGCTTGGCTTACGCTCTGCGTTTCCAGTCCGAGCAGATTTTGCTATCGGATGCCATCAATTCGGAATCCCAGATTTTGTACAACCGCAATCCGCTAGAGCGAGTCCAGCAAGTTGCGCCGTATCTGACTTTGGATAGTGAAACCTATCCAGCAATTGTGGATGGTCGCGTCAAGTGGATTGTGGACGGCTACACAAAAACTGATCACTACCCGTACTCCAATGCCGAGCCATTCAACATCGCAATTCTTGATACCGCCTCGGAGAACTTCAATCGCGGTATGGGGGATGTGAATTACATTCGTAACTCCGTTAAGGCAACAGTTGATGCCTACGATGGCAAGGTTGAGCTTTATGCCTGGGATGAGCAGGATCCGATCTTGAAGGCCTGGACCAAGGTATTCCCGTCCACCGTGAAACCACTCAGCCAGATGAGCGGGGAGCTGCTTTCGCACGTGCGTTACCCGGCAGATTTGTTCAAGATGCAGCGCTGGGTACTAGGCCGCTACCACGTAACTGATGCTGGATCTTTCTATTCACAGCAGGATGCCTGGATGACACCGAATGATCCGGTTGAGGGAACTGGCCTGGGAACTCTGCAGCCGCCCTACTACTTGACCATGAAAACACCAGGTGAGAGCGACAACGCATTCTCCATCTACTCGACCTTCATTCCGCAATCAACCGGAGAGACCACTCGTAACGTGCTAACCGGTTACTTGATTGCAAATGCCGATGCTGGCAGTAGCGCAGGCAAAATCAGCGATCGCTACGGCAAGCTAACTCTGCTCAACCTTCCACGTGGCACGATTGTGCCCGGTCCAGGTCAGGTGCAGAACAACTTCAACGCGGACAGTGAAGTTTCCTCGCTTCTGAACATTTTGCGCCAAGGTTCTACGCGAGTTCTGAATGGAAATCTACTGACCCTGCCCGTTGGTGGCGGACTGCTCTATGTGCAGCCGGTTTACATTGAATCAACCGGTGAGACCAGCTACCCATTGCTACAGAAGATTCTGGTTGCCTTCGGAGATCAAATTGCATTCGAAGACACTCTTGAATTAGCGCTGGATGATTTGTTTGGTGGAAATTCCGGTGCTGACATTACGGACGGAACCACTGACCCCGGTAGCCAGACTCCTGGTGCAAGCTCTGATAATCCAGCTTTAGATGCAGCTTTGAATAAAGCCAAGCAGGCACTGGAAGACAAAGAGCGCGCACTAAGAAATGCTGACTGGACTGCGTTCGGTGAAGCCGATGAGCGTCTGCAGCAGGCAATCGAGGAAGCGCTGCGGGCACTAGAGAACCAGCCTTAGTTCTGCTAATGTAGGGACTTCGCCGCGGGGTGGAGCAGTTCGGTAGCTCGCCGGGCTCATAACCCGGAGGTCGTAGGTTCAAATCCTGCCCCCGCAACCAATAAATTCCCTCGAGAGATTTCTCTCGAGGGTTTTTTCTTGTGGATAACTCGCAGCCCCAAATTCAAAAGCTATCTACATTGCAGCCATGCGTTTATTACTTCTCTTGCCTCTCCTGGTTGGTTGCAGCCAGAGTGATGCGACCCGGCTGCAGCAGACTCTGGATGAATACGCAAGTTTGTCGGCGCAGGCAAGTCAGCTTGGGTCAGTGCTAACGGGCGATGCTCTGGCTAGTGCGCAAAAGAGCGAAGAGCTCTTAGAGAATCTAGGAATTACCCAAATTGGTCAGGCCAAATTTGAGGTCTTGGCAGCCGCTGAAGGAGAAGGACAGGGTTGTCTTGATCTGTCAGGCGTTGAGCTTTTGAACGCCAAGGGGGAGCGAATCATTCCAAGTCGGCCAGACCGCGTTGCGTTTGAGGCAAGTTATGAAGCTAACTTCATGGTTTCTTACCTTGTGATTACCGAGGAAATATGTTGAGCATCCAGCTTTTTGTGGCCAGTTGCGACCTAATTGCAGCGGGCTTGGGTGTTTGCGGCTGCGCGAGTAGCGCCACAACCGAAATTCAATATCAACTTTGTGCCGAGCAACGAATTGAAGTTGAACAAGGCGCACCGCAGGACCGCCCTAGGAAGTGGTGCAAGTATTACTCAAATGGAACCATCGATGTTCCGACATCGATCTACATCGAAGCTTACGTTTATGTTGGTTCCCGGCTCTGCATAGGCGATCAACCCCCTGCGCCAGCTCGCACATTAGAAGATGACCTAAGAGATCAACTGCAAGCCCGGTCAGGTAAGCCCATCGCAAGTTGGGAACCAGGGGGAGAAATTGAAATTGATGAGCCAGCTTTCTTCAGCGTTGAATTTGGTAGCAGAAGTGTCACTGGCCAATTACTTGGACGCTCTGCGACTATTCGCTTCGTTGCTACTTCACATCGCTGGGTTTTCTCTGACGGGGATAGGGCTAGTGGACAAAGCGTTGAAAAGGTCTTTCTTGACCCCCAGCGCCAAACGGCCCAAGCCTTTGTTCGAGTTCGTGTTGATTATCAAATTTCTGGCAGCAACTGGGTAATTGGGGCCCTGGAGGCAGAGTTACCGAGCAATTTGCTGGAGCTAGTGGTTATTGAGCGGCCGAGAAGGACCCTTCTGGTGGGTTAGATTCAGAGAACTTTCAGGGGGAATTCAATCAATCCTCAATTTTGTTGACAATAATCATTGGCAGCACGAAAGGGTTGAAATGTCACAATTCAATCGATCTGG
>JBMLPC010000038.1:0-4649 GCA_049242305.1 Aquiluna sp.
CCAACGGCTGCTAGATCCGTTGCAAGCAAAATGGCATTGGACTTCACTGACCTAACTGCGCGCCAGGCAAACACTAAATCATTCATTGTCGCTTCATCAGCAGCTTGACCACTAACTAGCTGCCAGGCTGAGCTATCAAGCGTTTTGAAATCATCCGGTTGCTGAGCAAGCATTCCACCGGAGATCTGACGAAACTCTTGGCTAGGCAGTTGATACTCCCCTGCCAGCTTGAGAATTCGAAGGTTCTTCTTTTTTTGGAGGATTTCCAGTGCTGCTGCCTCATAATCGGGAGCAGCTATTACCTCTGTAAAAACATCTGAAATTGCCTGTGCCATAGCTGCGGTAACAGTTCTGTTCGCGGCAATCACACCGCCGTAGGCGGAAACAGAATCTGTTTCGTGTGCCTTCTTATATGCGTCCAGAATCAGGTCCTGGCCAGTGGAGCCAACAGCTATGCCGCAAGGATTGGCGTGCTTGATGATTGCTACCGCTGGTTCTGAAAAGTCATAGGCAGCCCGAAGCGCAGCCTCGGTGTCAACATAGTTGTTGTAAGACATCTCCTTACCGCCAAGCTGGCTTGCGTTCGCCAGCCCCCTGCCGCTTCCGTCAACAAAAACTGCTGCACTCTGATGAGAGTTTTCGCCGTAGCGCAATTGCGCTTTCCTGCGATAGTTCAATTGAATTGATTCACCATCGCCTGCGAGCCATTGCGCGATTGCGGCATCGTAGTTGGCTGTGTGCTGGAACGCCTCTAGCGCTAACTCTCGGCGCAGCTGATCCGAAGTGCCCCCCTCGGAAATAGCTTTGAGAATCTGCGGATATCTCTGAGGATCGACAACAATTGCCACATTGGCATGGTTTTTAGCGCTGGCTCGAACCATTGCAGGGCCACCAACATCAATCTGTTCAATCGTTTCATCGAAACTTGCACCAGCTGCAACTGTCTGTTGAAACGGATAAAGATTCACAACTACCAGCTCAAAGGGCTTGAAACCCAACTGCTGAAGTTGTTCACGGTGTGAGGCAAGACGCAGGTCTGCCAAAATGCCCGAATGAATTGCGGGATGCAAAGTCTTTACCCTGCCATCTAGCGATTCTGGAAATCCTGTTACTGAACTAACTTCCGTTACTGAAATCCCGCTAGCTGCAATCTGCTTGGCTGTTGAGCCAGTGGAAACAATTTCAACTCCAGCATCAGCTAGGCCGCGAGCAAATTCAATCAGTCCTGTCTTATCCGAGACAGATATGAGCGCTCGCTTTACAGCTATCACTTTGCGACCTCCAACAACTGAAGTCTGCCCTCAGCTACGTCCCTAACCACCTCAACCAGTTGAGTCTTTTCAACTTCCTTTATAAGTGCGTGCAGTTCTGGTTCTGAAATGCCAGCTGGAATAGCTATCTCTGCTTGCCTCAGAATGGGGCCGGTATCCACGCCTTCGTCTACCAGATGGACAGTCGCACCGGTGACTGAAGCGCCAGCTGCCAAAGCGTCGCGAACAGCATGAGCTCCAGGGAAAGCTGGCAATAAGGACGGGTGAATGTTGATGATTTTGCCAGCCAGTGCTTTCACCACGGATGGCGGAAGAATTCTCATAAAGCCCGCGAGAACTACCAAATCTGGTTTGTGATACTGAATTGAGTGCAGCAGAAGGTCCGCCCACTGATCTTTACTGGAGAACTTTCCAGGCTCCAAAACAAACGTTGAAACTCCAAACAGCTCAGCATGTTCAAGGCCGGCGGCGGGTCGATCCGCTCCAACTGCTCGAACTTTGGCTGGATAAAGCGGGCTGTCGCAAGCTTCCAAAAGAGCTCGCAGATTTGAGCCGGAGCCAGAAATTAGGGCGACAATGGTGAGCACGGCCAAAGTCTACTTTCGCTCGGCGCCCTGTGGTCTTAGCACAACCAAGGACACCAAAAACACCGGCACCAACACCTCAATGAAAATCACCAGCGCAACTTGCACCGGATTAATTCCGACCTCAACGAATCGACCAGGCCCCAAGCTGCCACTTGCCAAGAAAGCCAGTGCCAGTGCTAGAGCCGCCGAGACCAGAGCGGAGAAGCTAGCCAAGACGGCAGCCGCCGAGAAACTGCTGGCGAATTCCCAGCGCATTTCTCAGTGGACTTTCTGGCAAGCAAAGTTGCAATCATGGCAGCTACCACCGGGATCATGGCAAAAACTATTCCCCTGTCTATTCCAGCAGTTGGTAGTGCGGCAAAGACCGGTAGCGCAGGCAGTGGGCCTAGTTGAGAAGCGAGCGGTGAAACAAAAGAACCGGCACCAATCGAAAAGCCAGCACCGGTGATCCAGGCCATGCCGTAAACAATCAAGTTTGGCAGTATGGCTAGTTGGCCGAGGGTGAGCATAAGTCCACCTAAGAAACTCAGACTAAGGGCCTGATACAAACGCAGTACCTCGACCCAGCCAAGCATCAAGGCAAACATCAAGAGAACCGATGAAATCATTAGTAGAAATACAATTACCGAAGTTCCAATTCGCAGCGCTGGAATAGCCGAGGTAGAAATTGTCCAGTGCAGCTTGGAAAGAAAATTGCCCACACGCTCGCGAACCCAAATGCGCTCTTTTGCTTCAACTTGATTGGCGCTACTGACCAGCTCGAACCGCTTTCCGGAAACTGAGGAAATAAATAACAGCCCACCAAAAAACAGTGCTGGCCTAAACAGGGGATCCCACTCCCCCAACGTGACAGCCGGGTTCGCAATCACCAGGCTCAATCCATAAGAAGCAGCACCAAATGTGAGTGCGCCTCCCAACCAAGCTGGCCAAAGAGATGAAGCTGCCGATAGACGGTGGCCAATTCGAATGATCATAAGGGCCATAACCAATGTAAGACCGAGCGGGAGAAATGAGACTGCAAAAGAGTCAAAAGCTATGCCAACGATTTCCCCAGCACCAATTTGAATTGGCACTCCAATTGATAGAAGAAATGCGTACCCCGCAACCTGCAGTGTCACAATCCAATCGACGGAACCATTACCTTCGACGAGCCAAGCCAATGTAAGTGGAACCAAGACCACACCGACAGCAGAGGAGAGAATTATCAGCGCCTGCAGCGCCGCTAATCCAAAGCTGAGTGCCCGATTCACTTACGGCAGCTTGCTTATGATTTCTCGCATTAGCTGAGCGGTTTCCGATGGAGTCTTCCCGACCTTTACGCCAACCGCTTCAAAAGCTTCTTTCTTAGCCTGTGCTGTTCCAGCCGAGCCAGAAACAATTGCGCCGGCGTGACCCATTGTCTTGCCCTCAGGTGCTGTAAAGCCTGCAACGTAGGCAACCACTGGCTTTGTGACATTCTTTGCAATGTAGGCAGCAGCTTTCTCTTCAGAATCTCCACCAATTTCACCAATCAAAACAATCGCTTTGGTTTCTGGGTCGTTCTGGAACGCCTCGAGTGCGTCGATGTGGGTAGTTCCAATAACTGGATCTCCACCGATTCCAATTGCAGTCGAGAAACCGATGTCGCGCAGCTCAAACATCATTTGGTAGGTAAGAGTTCCGGACTTAGAAACGAGGCCGATTGGCCCACGACCGGTGATGTTGGACGGGGTGATTCCTGCATTGGATTGCCCCGGAGAGATAATTCCTGGGCAGTTCGGTCCAATTAGACGGGTCTTCTTTCCCTTTTCAACGTTGTAGGCCCAGGCAGTTGCGCTGTCGTGAACTGGAATTCCCTCAGTGATTGCTACAGCCAAAGGAATTTCTGCATCGATAGCCTCAATGATGGCTGCCTTGGCAAAGGCAGGTGGAACAAAAATCACGCTGACGTTAGCCCCAGTTTTTTCCATTGCTTCTTTGACGCTGCCGAAAACTGGTAGCTGCTTGCCCTCGACCTCGACACTCTCGCCGGCTTTCTTTGGGTTTACGCCGCCAACAATGTTGCTTCCACCAGCGACCATTCGCTGGGTGTGCTTCATACCCTCAGCACCAGTCATCCCCTGAACAATGATTTTGGAATTAGCGTCTAAGTAAATTGCCATTTTTCTCCCTAGCTCGCTAGCTTTGCAGCTTGGTCGGCGCCGTCATCCATGGTTTCAGCCAAGGTGACCAGCGGGTGATTGAAGTCCTTCAAGATTTTTCTTCCCTGCTCAACATTGTTGCCATCAAGTCTCACAACTAATGGCTTGGTGGCTTTTGAACCAAGGGTGTTGAGTGCTCCAACGATTCCGTTAGCAACAGCATCGCAAGCGGTAATTCCACCAAAGACATTGACGAAAACGCTTTTCACTTGGGGATCGTTCAGGATCACATCAAGTCCGGCTGCCATTACCTCAGCAGATGCACCGCCACCGATGTCGAGGAAGTTTGCTGGCTTCACCCCGCCATGGCGTGCGCCTGCGTAGGCAACTACGTCCAAAGTGGACATCACAAGCCCTGCACCGTTTCCGATAATTCCAACTTCGCCATCTAACTTGACGTAGTTCAAATCCATTTCTTTTGCTTTAGCTTCCAATGGGTCGAGCTGGTCTCTTTCCATTTCGGCTCGCTGATGACGGAATTCCGCATTGTCATCTAGCGAAACCTTGCCATCAAGAGCAAGAATCCTTCCATCTTTGGTGCGAACCAACGGATTTACCTCAACCAAAGTTGCATCTTCTTTTCTAAAGACCTCATAAAGCTTTACAAAAAC
>JBMLPC010000039.1:0-3732 GCA_049242305.1 Aquiluna sp.
TTGGTGGCTAGTTCCGCTGGCGCAATCAATATTTCTAATTCCGCTTGGCTATCAAATTCTTCGACCCGCTCGTCACTCGATTGAACCGGAGATGCTGGAAGCCGCGACGTTGGATGGGGCAGGAAGAGTCAAGACTTTGGCTTATGTCGAGGCACCGATTCTCGCAAGACCAATTGCTGCAGCTATTTCGTTTATGGCGCTGGCTTCACTGGGTGAATTTGGAGCAGCTAGTTTCCTAGCTTACGGATCAGAGGCAACTCTGCCGCTAGCAATGTTTCGACTAGCGAGCAGGCCGGGTGAAATGAACCTGGGTATGGCGATGACTACTGCCTTGATATTTATTCTTCTTGCGCTGTTGGTTGTTTATTTCATTTCTCGTGAAAAGAAAACTGAACTTTCTGTTCGCTAAGTCTTTTTCTGATTACATCAGTTGCTTCTTTTGACTTATCAATCAAGATGAAGCTTCTGCCAAGCTCGGCTGCAACAGCTCCGGTTGTTCCACTACCTGCAAAGAAATCAAGAACGAGATCGCCCGGCTTTGAGCTGGCTTGAATTATTCTTCTGAGAATGCCGATGGGTTTTTGAGTTGGATATCCAGTTTTCTCTTTGCCGGTTGGTGAGACGATGGTGTGCCACCAAACATCGGTTGGTAGTTTTCCTCTCTCTGCTTTTTCAGGTGTTACAAGTCCCGGTGCCATGTATGGCTCACGGTCAACTGTTTCAGAATCGAAGTAATACTTCTTTGGATCTTTGACATAAACCAGGATGGTGTCATGCTTGCTTGGCCACTTCCCCTTGCTCTTGCCGCCGTAGTCGTAAGCCCAGATGATTTCGTTTAGGAAGTTGTCCCTGCCAAATAAGCCATCGAGCATTACTTTCGCGTAGTGTGCTTCGCGATAATCAAGGTGCAGATAAAGAGTTCCGGTTTCTTTTAGTACGCGCTTGGCTTCTTCGAGCCTTGGAAGTAAGAATTCCCAGTAGTCAGTAAAGGCATCGTCATAGGACATGATGCTTGAGACAATTTGCTGGTATTGCTTACCCCCGAAGCCAGCAGTGCCGCGTTCCGACTGCTCGGACTTTCTGGTCTTTCGCTCCTGCACGCGACCGGTGTTGAATGGCGGGTCAATATAGATAAGGTCAACCGAGCTATCCCCTAGCGATTTCAAAATTGCTAGATTGTCAGCTAGGTAGACCTTGGATTCGCTCACGAAGGGAAGATTAACAGCATGAACACAAATGTTGTGCACGACATTGAGAATCACCGCTATGAGATCTTTTTGGACGACGAGCGAGTGGGGCTAATGGACTATGAGCTCAGACCAGGCGAGATTCACCTTGTCCACACCGAAGTCGACCCAGCCCAACAGGGCAAGAACCTGGCTGCCATTTTGCTTAGAGAGTCACTGGCTGACATCCGCCAGCGAGGCAAAGAAAAAGTTGTCCCGGTTTGTTCTTACACCGTGCGCTACATGGAAAAGCACCCGGAGACGCAGGATCTGCTGCTGAATCCCATTGAGGAAGCAATCGCTGCTTGCCGCTGGTATAAGAAGTAATTACTCCCAGACGCTAGGCGCTGGTTCTTTACCCTTTGGTAGCTGACACTCTTTCGCCCACTGCTCAACCCACTTCGGAAGTTGTGGTCGCTCTCCTGGCCAGCCGCCAGAACCTTCCATTACTTCTTGTGGTGTGAGAGTTCCCCAGGAGCGCTTTAGGAATCTTCCGCGCATGATTGCTCGAGCATAGATTTCACCATCACGAACAAATCTCTGTTCGATGAAGTAAGCAACGTCATCCCAACCAATCACTTTGGTTTCAATGGTGAACTTCTGCCATGGAAGTAATGCCTTGCGATAGCTGATGGTTGAGTTAACAACGATTGGAAACCAGCCCTTCTTGTTCCATTGCTGCCAAAATCCAGAGCGCAGCCCCTGATCAAATCTTACGATATCCATCAGTGTCAAGAAGATTCCATTGTTCATATGGTTATAGATATCAAGATCTGTTGGCCAGACACGAAGAGTGATTTTTGAAACTTCGTCAATTCGAACCCTGGGTCTGGATCGCCAAGAAATTAGAACGTAGAGAATTCGAAACCAGAGCTTCACCAGATCACCACTCGCTCTTTTTCTTCCATCCACATTCCATCGCCAGGCTTCACACCAAAGGCGTCGTGGAAAACATTCAGGTTCTTCACAATCTGATTTGCTCTGAACTCAGGTGGTGAGTGAGGGTCGGTGGCAAGGCGCTGAATCAAAATCTCATCGCGGTGCTTAGTTCTCCAGCACTGCGCCCAGCTCATAACAAATCTCTGAGCTGCCGATAAACCATCGATTACCGGTGGCTCTTTCCCGTCTAGTGACAACAGGTAAGCCTTCCAGGCAATACCCAGTCCACCAAGGTCACCAATGTTTTCTCCGATTGTGAGCTCACCATTGACTTTGTATTTGTCATCGAGCTGCTCTGGTGACAAGGCCGAGTACTGATCAATCAGGCTCTTGGTGCGCTCCTCGAATGCCTTGCGGTCGTCCTCCGTCCACCAGGAAACCAACTTGCCATCGCCGTCATACTTCGAGCCTTGGTCGTCAAAGCCGTGGCCGATTTCGTGACCAATTACTGCTCCAATTCCACCAAAGTTGATGGCGTCATCGGCATCTGGGGAGAAGAAAGGCGGCTGCAGGATGGCTGCGGGGAAGACGATTTCGTTTAGCCCTGGGTTGTAATAGGCGTTGACGGTTTGTGGAGTCATGTGCCACTCGTCGCGATCAATTGGTGAACCAATCTTGTTGGCGTTGTAATCAAACGACCAGCGCGAAACATTCTTTACGTTCTGAATCAAATCGTCTCTGCTGATTTTGATCGAGCTGTAGTCCTTCCACTTCACCGGATAGCCAATTTTTGGTGTGAACTTCTTCAGCTTGATGAGTGCTTTTTCTTTAGTCTCATCAGTCATCCAAGGAAGGGCCTTGATGCTTTGCTCGTAAGCCTTGACCAAATAACCAACCAGTTCATCCATGCGTTCTTTTGATTCAGGTGGGAAGTGTTTCTCAACATAGATTTGACCAACTGCTTCACCCAGTGAGCCCTCAACGATTGTCACCGCACGCTTCCAGCGGGGGCGGTTCACCGGTTGTCCAGTTAGCTTCTTGCCATAGAAATCAAATCGCTCTGAAACAAAAGCATCTGAAAGATATGGTGCATAGCTTTGAATCACATCGACAATCAAAGCATTCTTCATTGCAGCTAGGTTTTCTTCGGTTGCCAAAGATGAGAGTCCTTCAAAGAACGAGGGCATCATGACAACTGATTCATCAAAGAGTTTCTTAGAAAAGTTAATCCCACCGATGTAGTCATCCCAGTGCAGCTGAGGAGCAAGTGTCTTTAGCTCGGTTAGTGACTTTAGGTTGTAGGTCTTTTCGGCATCTCTGCTGTCAACTCGGTTCCAGTGGTGAGAGGCAAGTTTGTGTTCAAAGTCGTAAACACTCTTAGCTCTTGCTTCGGCATCGCTATAACCTGCAAGAGTAAGCATGCGAGTTAGGTGCGGAACATATTCTTTTCTGATTTCTTCATACTTCTCATCGAAGTAGTAATCGCGATCTGGTAGACCAAGCCCACCCTGATAGAAATGCACCAGGTAGCGCTCAGGATTTCCTGGATCGTTGTCGACATATGATCCCCAGAAACCACCCAGCAAGACTCTTTCGAATTCACCAATTAGTTTGAAGAGTTCAGAAA